>NZ_JBMDWE010000008.1:0-124810 GCF_053579655.1 Gelidibacter sp.
TGGATTCAGTACAGCGGTAAAAAACGAAAAATCATGAATGCCAATCAAAAGAAGAAAACCAACTACGGCATTATCACGTTATGGTCAATCCCTATTGTGGCTTTGTTTTTGGCTCTAATTTTTATGAGAGTTTTTTAATTTAAAAGCTAGCTTTTCTAATTATGAATTTTACTTTTTCAACTGAATATATACCGGAAAGTGATCACTAAAACCACCCAAATATCTTTTTCCCTCATAAGTTCTATAAGGCTGGCCCTTAGAGTTACCATAATTTTGAGTTAAGAAGGTTTCATCAAAAATGTCTGCTTTTAAAAACTTAAGTCCTTTTTGCTGTGGTTCTAAAAAATTAGTAGTCATCAATATTTGATCAAACAACATCCATTTCGAATTATGATTGAAACTGCCTCTTTTATAAGACATCAATTTCTCCATAGGATTAAAGAGCGCCGCTTCATTTTTTAAAAATTGAATACTGTTGTTTTTAGGATTGTCATTAAAATCGCCCATAATAATGACTTTCGCGTTGGCATCATCAGTGAGGATTTCGTTAATAAGCTCCACTATCTTTTGGGCTGCAAACATGCGATTATGCCCTGTTCTGTCCGACTGTTCATGTCTGGACGGCCAATGGTTAACCAAAACATGAATCTTTTCGTCCTTCAAGTAGCCGCTTACCTTAAGAATATCTCTTGTATTACCCTTTACACCGAACTCACTTTCAATAGGAAGAACAATAGCTTCTGAGTTTTCAAGCGTAAAACAGTCCTTATCATATAACATGGCGACATCAATACCACGCTCATCTGGAGAGTTAAAATGTACAAAACCGTAATTATAATCTTCTAAATAAGTGCTCTTGATTAAATCTGTCAAGACCCTATCGTTCTCAACTTCAGCTAAACCTATTAATGCGGGTGGCTTTTGAAGATCCTCACTTCCAATTTTGGAAATGGCCATCCCTATTTTATAGATTTTATTTTCGTACCGCTCCTTATGCCATCTTTTAGTTGATGTTTCTAAAAGGCCAACCTCATTCGTCAATGGACCGTTTATATAATCAAATAAGTTCTCAGTATTATAAAAGGCAACCGTGTAGATATCAGGATTTGGGGATTGTAAGCTCACATAAATAATTTAGCTTTAAAAATACTAAATGATAGCCAATCAATTATGTAACTTTGTGTTTTAATCCCATTTATGCTAGAAAAGAAAGACTTTAATTTAGAAAGAGCCGTTTTAATTGGTGTGATCACCAAAGATCAAGATGAGGTAAAATCTAAAGAATACTTAGATGAACTCGAGTTCCTGACCTTTACAGCCGGCGGAGAAGTGATAAAACGCTTTACACAAAAAATGGACCTGCCCAATCCCAAAACTTTTATAGGGACTGGAAAAATGCAGGAAATTCAAAATTTCATCAAGGAAAACGAGATCGGCACCGCCATTTTTGATGACGAATTATCGGCGGCCCAAGAACGAAATATAAGCAAGGTTTTAGAATGCAAGGTCTTGGACAGAACCAACCTTATTCTTGATATTTTTGCTCAACGCGCACAAACAAGTTATGCCAGAACACAGGTAGAACTTGCACAATGTGAATATTTATTGCCGCGACTAAAAGGAATGTGGACGCACTTGGAACGACAACGAGGTGGTATTGGTATGCGTGGTCCTGGAGAGCGCGAAATTGAAACTGACCGTCGTATTGTTAGAGAACGCATCACACTATTAAAGGATAAACTAAAAACGATTGACAGACAACAGGCCATCCAACGTGGCAATAGAGGCCAATTGGTGCGTGTTGCTTTAGTGGGTTACACCAACGTAGGTAAGTCGACTTTGATGAATGTGATTAGCAACAGCGAGGTTTTTGTCGAGGATAAATTGTTTGCAACGCTTGATACCACCGTAAGAAAAGTAGTGATTGGTAATCTGCCATTTTTGGTAACGGATACGGTAGGATTTATCAGAAAATTACCTACCCAATTGGTGGAATCCTTTAAAAGCACTTTGGATGAAGTGCGAGAAGCTGACTTATTATTGCATGTCGTAGACATTTCGCACCACAACTTTGAGGATCAGATTGCTTCTGTAAATAAAATCTTAGGCGAAATTGGCTGTGCCAATAAACCCACCATCATGGTGTTTAATAAAATTGACGCCTACGAAGCCGTTCCTTTTGATAACGACGATTTAATCGCTGTAAGAACAAAAGAAAACTACACACTTGAAGAGTGGAAAAGGACCTGGATGAACAAAATTGGCGATGATGCCATTTTTATTTCCGCCTTAAACAAAAAGAATTTAGAAGGTTTTAAAAGACGTGTTTATGATGAAGTCAGAAACGTTCATGTCACCCGTTTTCCTTATAATGACTTTCTTTATCCTGATTATGAAGGAGAAGAAGAGGAATAATATCAACTTAATCTAAACAAAAAATGCTACCTAAAACAGGTAGCATTTTTTTATGATCTTTAATTTTTACATGAATTTATAACTCAAACCAAGCGTATAGTAGGTTTGTAATTTATTATCAACATTTCCGAAAGTAGGTTCGTTAGCAATTGGACCGGTATACTGACCAAGTGCATAATTTAAAGCTTCTTGTTTGTTGCTTCTTAAAGCAAAGTCAAAACCTACACCAATGTTTTTCCAAAGCGTATAGCTAAACGCATTGCTCCACTGCCAGTTGGACAAGTAGGACTTTTTGTAGCTTAAAAATGCAGACAGGTTAGATTTAAAAGCAATAGAACCAATTTGTCTGGTATAATCAGCAAGAATTTTAGCCCCCAAAGAAGATTCAAATACAGCGCTGTTATCAGAAAACACAAAGTTGTAGTTCAAAGGATGGATGACCACGATTAGATTATCAAGAGGCGTCCATGTAAAACCGACACCCACGTCAAGATATCCTGGATCATTAAAATTGCTTAAAACAGTAGTCCTATACTCTGCCAAAGCAGACGCGGCCCATTTTTCAGTCAATTTCTGACCGTACAAGGATGAGATATCAAACACATCCGTAGTGGGCTGAAATTTGTTACTATCGTTTGGATTGTCCTTATTATCCAATTTTACCCATGCGAAGTTAGCCGTCAAGGAATTTCTCCAAAAATAGCTGTCTTCCAATTTATTGGCAAAAGCATTAAAATTGATACCAATATTACCCGAACTATTATTGGGTGCACCTTGTGCATACCAATTATTGAAATTGGAAAGGCTTCCTCCTATCACACCAAAAGCACCTATTCTCCAACCTGGAAGTGCGTCTATTTTTGCCTGAATCGCATTTGCTTCTTTTTGTTCTGCATCTGCTATGGCTTGTTTTTCTGATTTTTGAGCCTGTAATTCTTCTCTAGTTTGTGCAAAACCAAAGGAGACTGTCAGCATCAAGGCGAGGGATACAATTAGTTTGTTCTTCATCTTTTTTTGGATTAATTATTAAAAAAGAGCAGTCTGTACTGTATATAAAGATAATGAATAATTATTTTTATTGTATCAATCCCTCAACTTATTTCCGTTTGTACAAAGGCACCGAAGAGCAAGCTTCTCCATACATGATAGATTTTGCAAGTGGCTTCAACTTTTGAGACAACATAACATAAGCATTTGCAGGAACAGGTTTATGTGCACAACCTTTAATGATGAGCATTTGGTCAACATAGCTTTCAGTTTCCAAATTTTGAATAATCTCCTGATAAATTGAGGTTTCTAGCTGTTCCAAATTCCCTACAACTATTCTTTTCGCAAAAGGTTCCAAGTGCATGGTCAACAACATATAGGCCCAACCAGGAATTATGGCGTCTGCTGTGCAGGTCAAGGCCACATAATGATCTTGATATTGCGTCCAATCATGTTGGTTGACATAGTCCCTAAAATCCTTTTCGCGCAGCACTAATTCGTGAAACAACCAATCCTTGATATCGAAAACAGTCCGAGGACCTTTTGGATAATAATCTTCTAAATCGACAACGACCAATTTACTATTGGCTACTCTGTTGATAATTTCATCTTCCATAATATAAAATTAAGTTATTTATTAGTCAAAGCGCTCAATGACGGTCCATTTTAATTACTGATAACCTTCGGCCTGCAATTGAAAAAGTTCGGAATACAAGCCAGCCTTTTCCATCAATTCCTCATGCGTCCCCATCTCCAAAACCTTACCTTCTTCCAATACCAAAATCCGATCGGCCTGTCTTACCGTACTGAATCGGTGCGAAATGATGATACTCGTTTTCCCTTGCGTCAAGCCAATAAAGCGTTTAAAAACATCACTTTCAGCCTTGGCGTCCAGTGCTGATGTTGGTTCATCCAAAATCATGACTTCGGCATCCTTCATATACGCTCTTGCCAAAGCCACTTTTTGCCATTGTCCGCCAGATAATTCCTGGCCTTTATAAAAACGCTTTCCAAGTTGTTGGTCATAGCCCTTTTTCAATCCAGCGATGACTTCGTTGGCCAAACTCAATTGGGCAGCATTCTCAATTTTTTCGATATTATCCAATTGATCAATGTCTCCGATGGCAATGTTTTCTTTAACGGTAAATTCATATCGAAAAAAGTCTTGAAAAATGACTCCAAAAAACTCTTGATACTCCTCCATCTTAAAGCGGTTGATATTAATCCCATCCAACAAAATCTCTCCTGAAGTCGGTTCATAGAACCGTAACATCAATTTGGTAAGCGTTGTTTTTCCAGCACCATTTTGACCTACAAAAGCCATTTTTTCGCCTGCAGAAATTTTAAAACTTACGCCTTTTAGGATTTCAGTTTCAGAATCTGGATAAGAAAAATGAACATTCCTAAACTCAAAGCCAGATTTGATTTTATCTGGTAAGTGTTGATCTTCATTGTGTTTTGGCGCGATAGAAATATCGATAAATTCAAAATAATCTTTTAGGTAAAGCGCGCTCTCAGTGATTCTTGTGAATTTTGAAAAGAAATCCTGAAGATTTCGAGTCAACCTATTGAACGATCCTGATAAAAAGGTCAACTCCCCGAGCGTTATCACTCCTGAAATGACCCGATAAATGATAAAAATATAAGCGCCATAATAGCTTAACGTTCCTAGCAGATTGAATACAAAGCCAAGAGAGGAGCGTTTGATCGTGAGCTTTTTATTCAACTCATAATATTCTTCTGATAGATTTTTGAAGCGATCAACGATAAAATCCGTCAGTCCGAAGAGTTTAATCTCCTTTGCCGTCATATTATTCGCCCCTATAAACCTGAGATAATCGAGTTCGCGTCGCTCTGCCGTCCAGCCTCTTGCCAAGGAATATTGCTGCTGACTGAACCAAATTTCATTAACAAAAGATGGAATGATACTCAGCACCAATAAAATGATCAAATAGGGTTCAAAATAAATCAGACCCGCGACAAGCGTTGCAATAGAAATTAAACTTTGAACTTCCCCCAACGCATTCGACATGAGCCCTACACGTCCTGCAGTTTGGATTCGGGCACGCTCCAACTTATCATAAAATTCAGAATCTTCCAAGAGACTGATATCTATTTGATTGGTTTTTTTAATAATCGTAACGGATGATTGTATGGAATACGCATCGCCCAAAAGACTGTCGGTCAAAGAAATGGCGCGGCTCATCAAATCAGAAATCACAATTAAGCCAAATTCAATCGCGACGTAAGTCCAAAGTTGTGTAAAGTCTGAGACCTCTATTTTAGTTTGAAGAATGATCTCATCAATAATGAGTTTCCCAACCCATAAAATAGCCACAGGTAAAACAGCACCAATAAGGCGGCAAAATGCGGATAGAAGGAATAGTTTTTTGTTTGTTCCCCAGATTTCCTTAAAGAAACGCGGAATAAAAACCAATGCACTAAAAGACTTTATTAAACTCGTCTTATCCTTATCTTTTAATGATTTTAGAGTTGGTCTTGCCATTTTTTAAGATTGAAGGCTTGGTTTGAGGTTGTGAATTCTTGTTTATTAATTAATTTTAATAACAAAGACTGATGACGAACGGCATAAGAAAGACTCGTTCATCATCAAAATTCTAAATAAAATCACACTGAAAACTGAAAACTGACAACTGAGGATTGAAAACTACCTAAAGCATTCCCAATTCCAACTTGGCCTCTTCACTCATCAAATCTTGTGACCAAGGTGGGTCGAAAGTCATTTCAACTTCGGCAGATTTCACCTCGTCTATGGATCTGATTTTCTCTTCCACTTCAAGTGGCAGACTTTCGGCCACAGGACAGTTTGGTGTGGTTAAAGTCATTAAGATTTTAACATCGTAATCTTCGTTCACGAACACATCATAAATCAATCCAAGCTCATAAATGTCCACTGGAATTTCTGGATCATAAATGGTTTTTATAACTCTTACTATTTTTTCGCCTAATGCGACAGTATCTATTGGCTCACTCATTTTTTAAAAAGTTTAGGAGTTTGAGGAGTTTAGGAGTTTAGAGACATTCAAAGATAAACCTCTATACTTTTAAACTCATCAACTTAATTAAATTCCGTTTGGCATGCAATGGCATACATTTTATTCTCTGTTTAGGCAGGTTCAAATTTTACTTTGACTACGTGTAATAACAATGAGAATAGCTCCGCTGAACCTAAAGGTTTCCTGCCTTCGCAGGAATTAGTTTAACTGTGTTTGGTATGCAATGGCATACATTTTTAATTGTTTTATCATACTTACCAAGCCGTTGGCACGGGTTGGCGACAAGTGTTCTTTAAGTCCGATGTCATCAATAAAGTCGGTATTGGCTTCAATAATATCCGCTGGACTTTGATTTGAAAACACCCGTATTAAAATAGCAATAATCCCTTTCGTGATGATGGCATCACTATCGGCAGTAAAAATCACTTTGCCATTATCCATTTCAGCATGCACCCAAACTCTACTTTGGCAGCCTTTAATAATGTTCTCTGGCGTTTTAAATTGCTCGTCAATTAGAGGTAATGATTTACCCAAATCAATCATGTATTGATAGCGCTCTTCCCAATCTTCAAACATTGAAAATTCATCAATGAGCTCTTCCTGTATCGCTTTTATAGTCATTCTAAAATTTTATACAAAGTTACAATATATCTCATCAAAATTGACATTTTAAAGATGGATATCAAGATCTTAATTCCTAAAAACTATTCGTGTTTTAAGTAATCACATTCAATAAGTACATTCTTATTTTCATCTAATAGTTGAAGCTTTTCTTCGTTTAATGTGTAAGAAGAAATACTTTTTAAAGCCTCAAGAAAAGCAGATTCAACGTCAATGTCTTTGCATAACATTTCAGTGGATGACAGCTCAGATATATCTACCTTGTTATTTTTAACGGCAATTTTTGCTGAAAATCGATTGCAGCTGGTATTACCATTAATTTCATTCTGTGACAGGTCGATTTTAATGAACGGATTTCTGCCAAAACTGTCCCGGTTTTTTATGCGTGTTACCAACCAAGACCCTTCATCTAAGATTATAGGCACTTTGGATTTAGCCAAAACCTCAATCAATTTATAGTGCAATGAAGATCCGTCGGCTGCAGGATTTTCAATTTTTGTAACTTCAACTTTAAGCTTGTAAAAGAATCCTTTTTCATAATCAAAGCCTTCTATTTGATCATAAAAATAAGTCCAATCAGTTTTACCCTCTTCTTTAATTTGAAGACATTTTTGAGGAGCAACACCTTCACAATCTACTTTAGCATCTGCTATATAGATAATTTTTTTGGAACTATTGGAACATGAAAAAGAGAACAATACGATTGCAAAGACCACTAAAAACTTGGAACTCATAAATAATTTTATTGAAAACAAAAATCTTAAGACAACATCATTTTAGCCTTTTTGACACCTTCAACCAAAGCATCAATTTCCTCTTTGGTATTGTAAAAAGCAAAAGATGCTCTTACAGTCCCTGGAATTTTAAAGTACTCCATGATAGGCTGTGCACAATGATGTCCAGTACGTACGGCAATCCCCATTTTGTCCAAAAGAGTACCCACGTCATACGGATGAATGCCTTCCAAATTGAAAGAAATTACCGAAGTTTTATGTTTTGATGTCCCATATATTCTTAAACCTTCAATTTCCAGAAGTTGTTTTGTCGCATATACTAAAAGCTCGTGTTCATAAGCAGCAATTTGTTCAAAACCAATAGCGTTCATATAATCTATGGCCGCTCCAAAAGCAATACCACCACAAATATTTGGCGTTCCTGCTTCAAATTTATGTGGCAAACCTGCATAGGTTGTTTTCTCAAAAGACACTTCTGCAATCATCTCGCCACCGCCTTGATAGGGTGGTAATTTGTTAAGCCACTCTTCCTTTCCATAGAGCATTCCAACCCCAGTTGGGCCGCACATTTTATGGGCAGACGCCACATAAAAGTCAACATCCAACGCTTGCACATCAGGTTTGATATGCGGACAGGCTTGCGCACCATCCACTAAAACCGCGGCGCCTACGACATGTGCTTTTTGAATTATTTCCTTAATAGGATTAATGGTGCCTAAAGCGTTTGAAATATGATTGACAAAAACAAGTTTCGTTTTTTCTGAGAGTAAATCGCTGTAAGTCGACATGACCAATTCGCCTTTGTCATTCATAGGAATGACTTTTAAAATGGCACCAGTGCGTTCACACAACATTTGCCAAGGCACGATATTACTGTGATGTTCTAAAGCCGACACAATTATTTCATCGCCTTTATGTAAAAGTGACGTAAAACCACTTGCCACTAAATTAATGCCATGCGTTGTACCAGAAGTCATAATGATTTCATGAGACGATTTGGCATTGAAGTGCTTTTGGATCTTTAATCGGGCTTGTTCGTATTTATCAGTTGCTTCCTGACTTAAGCTATGCACACCGCGATGGATATTCGCGTTATAATTGGAATAATAATCCACAATGGCATCAATCACTTGATGTGGGGTTTGTGAGGTGGCAGCATTATCAAAATAAATCAATGGCTTTCCATTGACTTTTCTTTGAAGGATTGGGAAATCTTTTCTTATGGTTTCTATAGGAAAAATCATTACAATTTCAATTTTTTCGGATTTTGTCTAGGGTCTCAAATTGTCAAAATAATTACTTTAGTATCAACAATTTCATAAAACATTAGAAAATCCTTAATTACTTTAATCCCGACGTTTTCGTCTCAAGTTGGCTTTCCAATTTCTGAATAGTGAGAAATAAATTTTGAAGCTTCTTCAAAAAGTCTATTGAGTTTAACACTGTAAGAATTAGATTTATTTCTTTCAATCCAATACTCAAAAATAGCTTTTCTATCGTTTTGGGCTCGGAGCGTCCAAACTACTTCTTTAGCCATTTATCAATGTCTAGTTTCGCTTGTTCGCTACTCAATAATCTTCCGTTTTTAATATCATCCCTAGCTTCGGCAATAGCATATTGCTGTTCCTCATTGAGCTGATAGGTATCGGTTTCGTCAACTTTTTCCAAAATTAATAAACGTTGAACTTCCTCAAGAAGTGCACTGTTTTCTGTTGCTTGAATCTTATCGATAAGTCTCTTTTTCAATGTGACGATATCCATAGTCTAAGGTTTTAAAACTAAAATACGATTTTAATTATTTCCAAACCATTTTTTAGCCCCGATAGTAGTGGCATCCTTTTTTGCTTTCTTTCAAAGCAAAAAAGATAGAACGAATAGCGGGATTAGCTCCAAATAAAAAAAAATGGAATTCATTTTATGAGATTTCCGTCTTCACGGAAATGACAAAAACTATAGATCAAACCCAATACTAATCCCCAATTTATTAGCGATAATATTCGTGATACGTTGTTTAATTTCTGGGATTTTAACGGAGCTTAAGACGCTATTTCCAAAAGCATACATCAGTAAAGCTCTCGCTTCTTTTTCTGGAATACCTCTGGATTGCATATAAAATATAGCACTATCATCTAATTGACCGATTGTACAACCATGTGAACATTTCACGTCATCAGCAAAAATTTCCAATTGAGGCTTGGTGTTGATGGTCGCTTTATCACTTAACAAAATATTGTTGTTGGCCTGAAACGCATTGGTTTTTTGAGCTTCCTTATTAACCAATACTTTCCCGTTGAAAACACCTGTACTACTGTCTCCAAAAATACCTTGATAGTCTTGATGGCTTTCGCAGTTAGGCTCAATATGATGCACTAAAGTATTATGATCAACATGTTGTTTATTGCCAATGATGGTCACTCCTTTTAAAGTAGAATCGATGCGCTCTCCATTTTGATAAAACTTCAAATTGTTGCGCGTCAATTTCCCACCAAATGAAAACGTATGCACTGAAGCACAGCTTTCCTGTTTTTGATTGATAAATGTACTATCGATCAACGATGCATTTTCATTATCATTTTGAATCTTGTAATAGTCCAAAATACCGCGTTTGTCAACAAATATCTCGGTAACACAGTTGGTCAAGACCGGATTATCAGTCAAACTTTGATGGCGCTCTATAATTTGAACATGAGAATTTTCATCCACAACGATCAAATTACGAGGTTGTAACATCAAGGCCGATTCATTACCCGTTGAAAAGTGTATAATCTGAATAGGTTTTGCCACCGATTTGTTTTTCGGAACATGGATATAAGCTCCTTCTTGGGAGAAAGCGGTATTTAATGCCGATAAACTATCTTTTGTGGCCACTTTATTGAAGTAATTTTCAATAATTGGTCGGTATTTTGGTTTTGATAAGGCCGATGACATCAAGCACACATCCACACCATCATGGGTCGTTTCAGAGAAATGTGACGAATATTGGCCATCGATAAAGACAATTTTATAGGTGTCAATATCATCAATGAAATATTTTTTAATGTCGTTATAGTCAATATGATGGTCACGTTTTGGAAAAACGCTGTAATCATGTTTTAAAATACTATTTAACGAGGTAAATTTCCAAGCTTCATCACGTTTGGATGGAAATCCTTGGGCTTCAAATTGCTTTATTGCTTCACTACGCACATCATGAATAGGCGAATCGACATCCACCAGATTTTCGAATGCCATAAATGAGGCTATGAGTTTTTCTTTTAGTTCCATTCTGTAAGTTTCAAGTTTCTTTTGTTTCTTGTTTCAAGTTGAGTGTGGTTAAGCATTCACTTGAATTTGTTCCCTTTGAAATCTTGTTTGTTTAAATATGTTATAAAATTGGCGATTCGTTTACTTAATTGTTCGTATTCGTTTACCAATTTCTCAAGCTTTTCTTCTGTTATATAACCATAATCAAAAACTCTATATAATTGAGATCTTGATTCTCCTGCTGAGCCTTTCGCTACGGATAAAAATTGTCTAAACTCAATATTTCCATCTCGCTCAAATCCTTCAGCTATATTATCCATTACTGATCCTGACGATCCTTTAATTTGATCTCTCAGTTTGAAATCATTTTTCAATTCAGAATTTAAAACGATTTCTTTTATTTCATTCGAAAGTTTACGCGCTTCTTGCCAAATTTCTAAGTCTTCAAATTTTTTAATCGTTGCCATAACTTGAAACTTTAAACAAGAAACCTTTCAAACCAAACTAAGCGTTCAATTCTTCCTTGATCCAGTCGTAGCCTTTTTCTTCAAGCTCGTGTGCCAATTCCTTACCACCAGATTTTACGATACGGCCTTCATGCAATACGTGTACAAAATCAGGTACAATATAATCCAACAAACGTTGGTAGTGCGTAATCAAAATCACAGCATTATCCTCACTTTTCAATTTATTGACACCGTTGGCTACAATACGCAGTGCGTCGATATCCAAACCAGAGTCGGTTTCGTCAAGGATGGCCAATTTAGGCTCTAACATGGCCATTTGGAAAATCTCGTTACGTTTCTTTTCACCTCCTGAAAAACCTTCATTTAGGGATCGGGATAAGAACTTGCGATCAATTTCTAACATCTCCGATTTTTCACGAATCATTTTCAACATCTCATTAGCAGGCATCGCTTCAAGACCTTTGGCTTTGCGCGTTTCGTTAATGGCTGTCCTAATAAAGTTGGTTACTGAAACACCTGGGATTTCAACAGGATATTGAAAAGACAAGAAAACCCCTTTATGAGCTCGCTCTTCTGGATCTAACTCACTAATGTCTTCATTTTCAAAGAGGATTTCGCCTTCAGTCATTTGATATTCATCCTTACCAGCAATAACTGATGCTAAAGTACTTTTACCTGAACCGTTTGGGCCCATAATGGCATGTACTTCGCCTGCTTTTACTTCTAAATTAATGCCCTTTAAAATGGCTTTATCGTCAACACTTGCGTGCAAATTTTTAATTTTCAACATATGCTTTTAACTTTTCAATTTTTAAGTACTTAACTTCTATAGCTTCAATTTTCGTTCCAAATTTCGGAACTGGAAGTTGGAAGTTTTTTATTAATGATTTTTATTTTCCGTAATTATCTTTATGATTTCGCTGTCTTTCGGATTGACCTTCAACACGTTTATAATATCAATAATATCTATTCTATTTTCCCAACCTTCTTCATGCTCGGGTTTTTTCACCACCATCACTTTTAAAGTTACTCTCACTTCATCTGTTGGCGCGTCTTTTAAAGGCTCTGCCATTGTAATCAATTCTTGTGCCTTTTCGTTTTCAACAACACCAAATAATTCATTTTTGGTTTGAAAAACAGCGGCATCAGCGAAATAGGTAAAATTGCCTGAAATTTCTCTAACACTAAGTCCATCTCGACTGTCGTCCAAAGAAACTTCAGATTTCGAATCGTTTTTACAGCTTATAAATAATGTAGCTATAAATAAAATGGCAATTTGGTTTTTCACTGGCAATCAGACTTTATTTATATGATGGTTTATAGATTAGCTGCGCTGAACCTAAAGGTTTCCTGCCTTCACTTCGACAAGCTCAGTGAGAACGAAGGATTTTCTATCCAACAGATCCTTCTAAACTTATTTCCAATAATTTTTGTGCTTCAACGGCAAATTCCATCGGCAATTTGTTCAACACGTCTTTACTAAAACCGTTTACGATAAGTGCAATGGCTTTTTCAGTATCGATACCACGTTGGTTGCAATAGAAAATTTGGTCTTCACCAATTTTACTGGTCGTGGCTTCGTGTTCTATTTTTGCTGTTTTATTTTTCACTTCAATATATGGGAAGGTATGTGCACCACATTCATTACCCATTAATAAACTATCACATTCCGTGAAATTACGTGCATTTTCAGCTCTTGCGCCAATTTGAACTAAGCCTCTGTATGAGTTTTGAGATTTTCCAGCAGAAATACCTTTAGAGATAATGGTCGATCGGGTGTTTTTACCCAAATGGATCATTTTTGTTCCAGTATCTGCCTGCTGATGATTATTAGTCACGGCAATTGAGTAAAATTCGCCCACTGAATTATCGCCTTTTAAAATACAACTTGGATATTTCCAAGTTACGGCAGAACCAGTTTCCACTTGTGTCCATGAGATTTTTGCATTCTTTTCACAAATCCCTCTTTTAGTTACAAAGTTGAAAACCCCGCCTTTTCCTTCAGCGTTTCCTGGATACCAGTTTTGGACGGTAGAATATTTAATTTCTGCATCGTCCATCGCAATTAATTCCACGACGGCTGCATGCAATTGATTTTCATCACGACTTGGCGCTGTACAACCTTCTAGATAACTAACATAGCTCCCTTCATCGGCAATAAGAAGCGTTCTTTCAAATTGTCCTGTCCCCGCTTGATTAATTCGGAAGTAAGTTGACAATTCCATTGGGCAACGAACCCCTTTAGGAATATAACAGAAACTTCCATCACTAAAGACCGCAGAGTTTAATGCCGCATAAAAATTATCCTTTTGAGGTACCACGGTACCAATATATTTTCTAACTAATTCTGGGTGCTCTCTAATCGCTTCACTAATCGAACAGAAAATAATTCCTTTTTCGTTCAATGATTTTTTAAAGGTTGTTGCTACTGAAACGGAGTCAATAACGACATCCATAGCTACCCCTGCGAGCATTTTTTGCTCATCCATAGATATACCCAACTTCTTGAAAGTCTCCAATAATTCTGGATCTACTTCATCCAAGCTGTCGTATTTTGGTTTGGTATTGGGTGCTGAATAGTAAGAAATGGCTTGGAAATCTGGTTTTTCATAATGAACATTCGCCCATTCTGGCTCCACCATCTTCTCCCACGCTCGGAATGCTTCCAAACGCCATTCGGTCATCCATTCTGGCTCTTCTTTTTTAAGAGAAATACCTCTGACAACATCTTCATTTAATCCCGGAGGAAACGTATCTGATTCTATATCGGTATAAAACCCGTACTCATATTCCTTGGTTTTTAATTCTTCTCTTAAATCGTCTTCTGTATATTTCGTTAATTTCGTCATGTCATTTTCATTATCATTATTTATTCAATTCCTTCCCTTAGGAAGATTGCGATGAACTTATAGAGAGAAAGACTCTCCACATCCGCACGTACGATTTGCATTTGGATTATTAAATACAAAACCCGCACCATTCAAACCTCCTGAATATTCAAGGGTTGTACCAATAAGGTATAAAAAGCTTTTCTTGTCAATAATAATTCTGACACCATTATCTTCAAAAATTTTATCCTCGTCTTTTTGTGATTTATCAAACTTCAGATCATATGATAAACCGGAACAACCACCACTTTTCACACCAACGCGTACAAAGTCGGTTGCATAGTCAAAGCCATCTTCACTCATCAATTCGATGACTTTTTTCTTAGCCGTTTCAGATACTTTTATCATTCGTTATTAAGATTATTTCTAAATAGAGCACAAATATACAATATTACTAGGCCATTCCCATGCAAGTCTTCATTATAATCCGAAATAGACGGATTGATTTTTTCGATATTCAAGCGGTTATTTTTTTATTCAATTGTTTCGCATTTTGTCAGCCATATCCCTAAATTTGCAGTATGATAGAAGATAAAAATCAGACGCGTACCTCCATTAGTGAATTAGGCGAATTTGGCCTTATAGAGCATTTGACCGAACATTTTGAGATCAACCAGAAATCGACCATCAAAGGGATAGGCGATGATGCTGCTGTTTTAGAATTCAAGTCCAAACAGATAGTTGTGACTACCGACTTAATGGTAGAACATGTGCATTTTGATTTAAGTTACATGCCGTTAAAACATTTGGGTTACAAGGCCATTATGGTTAATTTATCGGATGTTTATGCTATGAATGCCAATGCAACGCAGGTAACGGTGTCGATTGCGATCTCCAACCGATTCCCTTTAGAAGCTCTTGAAAAACTTTATGCAGGTATTGAAACTGCAGCGAAAGCTTATGATGTGGATGTTATTGGTGGCGACACCACCTCTTCTACCACCGGATTAATTATTTCTATTACCGCGATTGGGGAAGTTAATAAAAACGATGTTGTTTACAGAAGTGGCGCAAAACCGAACGACTTATTAGTGGTCACTGGTGATTTAGGTGGTGCATATATGGGACTCCAAATTTTAGAACGCGAAAAAGAAGTCTTCAAAGTCAATCCAAACAATCAGCCTGATTTAGATCCATACGCCTACATTGTGGAGCGTCAACTAAAACCAGAAGCTCGAAAAGATATCGTGAAACTTTTGAAAGATTTGAAAGTGAAACCTACTTCGATGATTGATGTTAGCGATGGACTTTCTTCAGAAATCATTCATTTATGCAAGCAAAGCAACGTAGGCGCTGCCTTATACGAAAATAAGATTCCACTCGACCCACAAGTGATTTCTACCTGCGAAGAATTTAATATTGATAGCACCACGATTGCCTTAAATGGTGGCGAAGACTATGAATTATTAATGACCATCTCGCAAGATGATTTCCTTAAGATTAAAGGCAATCCTAATTTGACGGTTATTGGTTATATGACTGAAAAAGAAAACGGGATGCATTTGATAACGCGCGGAGAGACGCTTATTCCGTTAATTGCCAAAGGTTGGAATCCATTAAAGGATCAATAAACCTTTTGCTTAAGTTTACGTCTTTTATTGTAGAGACTTTTTAGCTCTTTATTGATTTCCCGTCTTTTATCGGTCAATGGAATAAGTTTTCCCTGATCGCTCGTGGTTAATTCTTTCCCACAATTTAAACAGACGTATTCCTTGACGAACTTAGTAATGTCGTTTTTTACAACATACTTGTGATTAAATAAACTGCAATATAGGTTTTTCAAAACTCGAGATTTGATTACAAAGGAGACTGCAATCAAAACGAATTTTATTCGAAAAGATTATATGCTATTTGTTAAAAATAATAGAAAACAGAAGTTCGAATTTTATATACTAGAATTAGTGCTCAAAAACGAGCAAGCCTTCCATCCCTTTAAATTTTCGTTTTTTATGGATAAGTTTAAGAGTTGAATTGATTTCCTTAAACTTTGGCGTTAGCGGAGTAAGTTCTACATTGCTATTAGTGGTCATTTGAGCATGGCAATTCGCACATTTATACACAACAGAGTTATGTCCAAAGAAGGAACAGAAAAACGGTCTTCAATTGCTATTAAGTTTTTATTATTATTTAGAGGATAGCTAAATATATAAAAATCACAACTATATGTCAATCTTAACGTTTAATAAATCGATGGACTAAACACTTTCTGGTGAACGCTCCATTCTGCGTAAATACATTTCTTCCAAAATAGAATTGATTTCTTGAAACTTAGGCGTCAACTCTGTCAAATCTCCGTCACTGTTGGTGGTCAATTGTCTTTTGCAACACTTACACGTGTATTCTTTAACATGTGAAGTGACCTTTTTTGTAACTTCGTAATTGTGACCAAAAAGGCTGCAATAAAGCTTCATAGGAGCTGGGGCAGTACTGTTTTTTTTCATGGCTGTAGTTGTTAGAAGCTCCTAACTTACGAAATTAAATCAAAAATAAACGCCTAAAGACATTAATTTTCGATGAATTGCATTATTTTGTAAGCTAATTCATTTTTATTTTCGATGTGTGACATATGTCCACCTGAAAATCCACTAATTTCAATCCCTAAAACTGATAATTGAGCAGTTAGGCTATCATATTCCAAAACAGGATCTTTCTCACCCAAAAGAACGATTTTGGGAGCAGTCATTTGTTTCAGAACTAAACTTCTATCTTTCCTTATTTTCATACCTTCCAAAGCGGCCACAATGCCTTGTAAAGGTAATTTCATGGCCACTAACTTTATAAATTCGATTTCCTCGACAAACTGTAATCTGTTGTCTGGGCTGAACAAATTCACAATGGACATTCTTATAAAATTCTTGTGATTATGCTTTACTGCTTTTATAGCACGATCCCGGTTAATTTGACGCTCTGGACTATCTGCAAAAGGCGTGGAGTTCAACAAGCAAAGTCCATCAATGCGTTTAGGATAAGTTTCAGCAAGTGCCAAAGCCACATAACCGCCCATAGAATGTCCAATGAAAAATGATTTTTTGATTTTCAAATGATTTAAAACAGCCACAACCGCTTCAGCCATCATCTCCATGGTGTGGATATATCCCAAGCAACCCGTTTGTCCGTGTCCCAATAAATCGATGGTAATAAGTCTGTAGCTATCTTTAATATCTGAAACCAGATTTTCCCACATTACAGAAGTTTCCAGAAAACCATGAAGCAGTACCAAGACCTTTCCTTGACCTTCATCATTATAAAAAACGGGGATGTCTTTGTATTCTAAAATCATTTTAAACTATATTCGGCAAAGATATAAAGAGTTTGAATCTTGAAGTAAAAAGCTCGATCACATTATCATTAATTTTCAGATGAATAAAACCAAAGATATACTCGTTACTGGCTTCGCCTTATTTTCCATGTTTTTTGGAGCTGGAAATTTAATATTGCCGCCATACTTAGGTTTCAACGCCGGCCCAGATTGGCTATTGGTAACCCTCGGATTTGTAATTACGGCAGTCGCCATTCCTATTTTTGGAATTATAGCACATGCCAAATTACAAGGGACGATGTACGATTTCGGTAAAAAAGTATCGCCTCTTTTCAGCAGTATCTTCTGCCTGTTAGTGTACGGAATTTGTATTGTACTGCCGTCTCCTCGCACAGCATCTGTAACTCATGAAATGGCTATTGCTCCATTTTTTAACAGCAGTAGCTTACTCACGAGTACGATTTACTTCGTCTTAGTGTTCATTTTTGCAATGAACCGCTCAAAAGTTTTAGACCTCCTAGGCAAATACCTAACACCTATTATAATTGTAATCTTATTGGCCATTATTGGCATTGCCATATTCTCGTCACCCGACGCGATTCAGCCTTCCCAATTTAATACGCCTTTGGTGGATGGGATCATGGAAGGTTATCAAACCTTTGATGCCGTTGCAGCATTGGTCGTTGGTGCCGTTTTGATTATCTCTATCAATTTAAATTATCCCGGTTCTTCAACCGAAAAAAAACAGCTCATTTTCAAATCTGGATTGTTGGCCGGTTTTGGACTCTTCATCATCTATACCGGACTTATTTTAGCAGGATCCTTAAATAATACAGAATTCCCTTTTGATGTGAGCCGATCAGAACTGCTTCTCGGTTTGGGTAACAAAACCCTCGGAAGCGCTGGTGCTGGTTTATTGAGTATATTAATTGGCTTAGCTTGTTTTACAACTGCAGTCGGAATTGTGACCGGCACCGCCGACTACTTTAAAGGCGTGTTTAAAAATTCACAAACCGCTTACACGATTACCGCAATCATTGGAAGTTTGCTGGGCGTCGTCATGGGGCAATTTGATGTCGCATTTATTATTGACATCGCCATTCCTGCACTGATGTTCATCTATCCTATTACCATTATTTTAATCTTACTGAATATCATTCCGGAGAAATATGCCTCAGCTTTAGTTTTTAGAGGCGTGGTCATCGTTAGTTTTATTTTCAGCATTCCTGATTTTGTAAAAATATTGATGCCTTCAGATACGATCAACGCCATCATTGAGGTGATCCCATTGGGGAAATTCAATCTCGGTTGGGTATTACCGTCTATTTTGATGTTCGTACTTCTGAATATGTATAAAAAATTTAATTCTTCAAACGCTTCATAACCGAAAAGGCCTTGTCAACGACTTCGTCCTCTACCAAAATGGTAAACTCATTGGTTGTGGACACCACTTCGTAGAGCGCGATGCCTTCCCAAGCCAAACGTTTAAAGATTTGATAGTAAAGTCCGGTTACTTTGGAGTTATCAGAAGGCAAACTAATGGTAATGGCTGACAACTCCGCCTTTTCTCCCAATAAAACTTCGTCCTCAAAACTCTTCAGAACATTGTGCTTCTGAGAGGTTGAGATGATGATATTGCTTTCGTAAATTCCTCTTGTAAATGCATAAAACACATTAGAAAAACCATCCATCTGCTCCAAAATCTTGGAATGGCTATGACTTAGGGTTTGCGAGTTTTGAAATGTGAAATCGGTCAAATTTGATCTTACCGTAATATCTCCCAGATTCTGAATGACGCGCTTGAGTTTTAATGAATTCCCAAAATCGATAGGCGGTTGATATCTCCGCAACGCCATCATTATGGCACCCGATTTAACCGGTTTTTTTAGCATTTCCCCAATAGTATCCACCAGTTCTTCGGCCAAAGCAGAATAGTTAATAATACCTCTGGATAAAGCCTCTTCTAAAAAGGGTTGTGCAATCAAAATCTCTTGGACACAAGCTGTAATCGTTCTCATTTGTTAACTATATAACATTTTGTGTAAAATTAGTCAAAATTTTTAATTTTTATGGTCGTAAGATATGTTACGTTTAATTTCGCTCCATCAAAAACTAAAAATATGCTTGTTTTAAAATTTGGAGGAACGTCAGTTGGGTCCATAGAAAGTATGACCAATGTCAAAAACATCATCAACGATGGCCAGCGCAAAGTCGTGGTACTATCTGCCATGTCAGGAACCACAAATGCTTTGCTTACCATTGCCGATTGCATCAAGTTTAAGGAGATAGAAAATGCTTTGGAACAAATTTCTGAATTGCATCAAAATTATAAGTTGACGGTTAGTCAATTAATCCATCACAATGGATTAAGAGCTGAAGTGGACACTTATATAAATTCTATTTTCGATATGCTTAAAGCATCGGTAAATGTCAACTACACAACTTTCTTATCCAATAAAATCGTTGCGCAAGGCGAATTGCTATCTACCTTTATTTTTAATAGATTTTTAAAACAAGAAGGCCTGAATGTTTGTTTACTGCCTTCCCTTGAATTTATGCGCATTGATAAATTTAACGAACCTGATAATTTTTACATCCGTCAGAACTTTAATCGCATCATCAACGAACTTCCGAATGCTGACATTTACATCACCCAAGGCTTTATCTGTTTGGATGCTGACGGCAATATCGCAAATTTACAACGCGGCGGAAGCGATTATACGGCCACCATTATCGGTGCCGCTTTACATGCCGAAGAAGTTCAAATATGGACTGACATTGACGGCTTTCATAATAACGACCCGCGTTTTGTCCCAGAAACTCATGCGATTTCCAACCTCTGTTTTGACGAAGCAGCGGAGTTGGCCTATTTTGGAGCTAAAATTTTACATCCTCAAACCGTTATGCCTGTAAGGGATTTAGACATTCCGGTGCGTTTAAAAAACACAAATTCGCCATCAGATCATGGCACACTGATTACCAATCAAGTCCATGGCGAAGGCATCAAAGCCATTGCCGCCAAAGATGGGATTACCGCCATTAAAATAAAATCTGCCAGAATGTTATTGGCACACGGATTCTTGAAAAAAGTGTTTGAGATTTTTGAGAAATACGAAACGTCCATTGATATGATCACAACTTCAGAAATTGCGATATCACTAACGATTGATGACACCAAAAATCTTAATGAAATCGTCGCGGAGCTGGAAAAATTTGCGTTGGTGGAAGTTGATAGTTTTCGAACGATAGTTTGTCTAGTGGGAAACCATATTGTTTACCATCCAGACACACCTAAATTATTCCAAATTTTACAAGATGTCAACGTCAGAATGATTTCTTATGGTGGAAGCAGCAACAATATTTCCTTACTGATCAATACGGGCGACAAGATTGAAACTTTAAGAAAACTCAATCGCTATGTCTTTGATTTGGTGCCGGCATAAAAAACTTGAAAGTCCCATCGCTTCCGGATGAAAACCTCTCAGGTTTGAAGTACAATAACGAAGGCACTTTTTTCAAGTGCCTTCCTCTTATTCTATGAATTCATTAATTCTTCAATCTCCTCCGCTTCAATAGGAATATTGCCCATCAAGTTAAATGGCTCTCCTTTCTTCTGGATGACCAAATCATCTTCCAATCGAATACCAAAGCCTTCTTCAGGAATATAAATACCAGGCTCCACGGTAAACACCATATTGGCTTGCTTGGGCTCGGTTAAAATTCCATAGTCATGCGTATCTAAGCCCAAGTTGTGACTTGTACCATGCATAAAGTACTTGTTGTATGCTGGCCACTCTTTATTCTCATTTTGAACATCGGCCTTATCCAATAATTTCAAACCTAACAATTGTGAGGTCATGATTTTTCTAACTTCTATATGGTAGTCTTCACAGATCATTCCTAGAATCAGCATTTTCGAAGCATTATATAATACAAACTCATAGCATCTGAAGGAATTTGGATACTATAAAACTTATTTTTTAATTAAACTCATTCCAAATAAGTATAATTAAATCTATTTTTTGGGTTTCAAACGTTTGAGACGTATCTTTGCGGCACAATAAACTAACTTCAAAAGATGAGCGGAATTTTTAATTCTTCAGTTGGAAGAAAGTTTGCCATGGCACTTTCAGCATTCTTCCTAATGATTTTCCTAGTACAACATTTTGCAATTAACATCCTTTCAGTGTTTAGTGCAGACGTTTTTAACAACGTTTCCCATTTCATGGGAACGAATTGGGTGGTACAATATATTGCGCAACCCATTTTAATTTTCGGTGTGCTTTTTCACTTTGTGATGGGCTTCGTATTGGAAATAAAAAACAAAAAGGCAAGATCCATTGCTTATGCCAAGAATAACGGCAGTGCCAATTCTACTTGGATGAGCAGAAACATGATTTACACCGGTGGTGTTATCTTTCTTTTTCTAGGTCTTCATTTTTACGATTTTTGGTTTCCAGAAATCAATGTGAAATTCATTAATGGCGACATGTCTGGATTACTCCCAAGTGGCGATTACCGTTATTATGAGCACTTACATCATAAATTTGTAGACGGGTGGCGTGTGGCGATTTACTGCCTTGCTTTTGTGTTCTTATCATTACACTTATTACATGGTTTCAGCTCCGCATTTCAGTCGGTAGGTGCCAATAATAAATATACAAGAGGATTAAAAGGATTTGGTAAAGCTTATGCAATATTGATCCCAGCAGGATTTATTTTCATCGCTCTCTACCTTCACTTCAACTAAAAAACATCTAATATGGCTTTAGATTCTAAAATACCAGAAGGTCCACTTGCAGATAAGTGGACTAATTATAAAAATCATATAAATCTGGTCAATCCAGCCAACAAACGTAACATTGATGTTATCGTGATTGGAACAGGATTGGCAGGAGGTTCTGCTGCGGCAACGTTGGCAGAATTGGGTTATAACGTAAAAGCGTTCTGTTTTCAGGATTCTCCACGTCGTGCGCACTCGATTGCTGCACAAGGAGGAATCAACGCTGCAAAAAACTATCAAGGTGATGGCGACTCCACCTACAGATTATTTTATGATACTGTAAAAGGTGGCGATTACCGCTCCCGTGAAGCTAACGTGTATCGTTTAGCAGAAGTATCAGGAAATATCATTGACCAATGTGTGGCACAAGGAGTTCCTTTTGCTCGTGAATATGGAGGTCTTTTGGACAACCGTTCTTTCGGAGGTGTATTGGTGTCCCGTACATTTTATGCCGCTGGACAAACAGGTCAACAATTATTATTAGGCGCTTACTCTGCCATGAACCGTCAAATAGGTCGTGGAAAGATTGCCATGTACAACCGACACGAAATGTTGGATGTCGTTATTGTTGGAGGAAAAGCCCGAGGTATTATCGCAAGAGATTTAGTTACGGGGAAAATTGAGCGTCATTCGGCGCATGCTGTGGTTATTGGATCTGGAGGTTACGGAAACGTATTCTTCCTTTCCACCAACGCCATGGGAAGTAACGTGACTGCAGCTTGGAAAGCTCATAAACGTGGTGCATTTTTCGCAAACCCATGTTATACACAAATTCACCCAACCTGTATTCCAGTATCTGGAGAGCATCAATCAAAATTGACTTTGATGTCTGAATCGCTTCGTAATGACGGACGTATTTGGGTACCAAAAAACATGGCGGATGTTCAAGCTATTAGAGACGGGAAATTAAAACCAATAGATATTCCTCACGAAAATAGAGATTACTATTTGGAACGTCGTTATCCAGCTTTTGGAAACTTGGTGCCTCGTGATGTGGCCTCTCGTGCAGCAAAAGAACGTTGCGATGCAGGATATGGTGTAAACAAAACTGGTGAAGCCGTCTTCTTAGATTTCGCTTCAGCTATTGAACGTTACGGAAAAGAGCGTGCTCATATTAGAGGTTTGGATGAGAACGATGCCAAATTAGTCAAAAAATTAGGTCAAGAGGTCATCAAAGAAAAGTATGGCAACCTGTTCCAGATGTACGAAAAAATCGTGGATCAAGACCCATATGAAACCCCAATGATGATCTATCCTGCGGTACATTATACCATGGGCGGACTTTGGGTAGATTACAACTTAATGACCACCGTTCCTGGATTATATTCTATTGGAGAAGCCAATTTCTCTGACCATGGTGCCAACCGTTTGGGAGCATCGGCATTGATGCAAGGTTTAGCGGATGGTTATTTTGTATTACCATATACTATTGGCGACTATTTAGCTCAAGATATTAGAACGGGCGCAATTCCAACAAACACGCCTGAATTCGACGAGGCAGAAAAGAACATCCAAGACAGTTTGGATCACTTGATCAATAATAAGGGTTCACATTCTGTTGACCATTTCCATAAAAAACTTGGAAAGATCATGTGGGACAAATGTGGAATGGCTCGTAACGCCGAAGGTTTAAAAGAAGCGATCGTTGAAATTGCAGCACTTCGTAAAGAATTTTGGAAAGAAGTGAGAGTTCCTGGAGTTCAACATGAATACAACGAAGAATTAGCGAAAGCAATGCGCGTTGCTGACTACTTAGAATTAGGTGAACTTTTCGCAAAAGATGCGCTTGAAAGAGAAGAATCCGCAGGAGGCCATTTTAGAGAAGAATACCAAACTGAAGAAGGTGAAGCCTTAAGACGTCCAGAATTCCAATATGTTGCGGCATGGGAATACAAGGGCGAACCAAAAGACGCTGTCCTTCATAAAGAAGAATTGGTGTACGAGAATATTGAAGTGAAAGAGAGAAGTTATAAATAAGAAGGAACGTTATGAAATTAACCTTAAAAATATGGCGTCAAAAAAACGCTGACACCAAAGGAAAAATAGTCGATTATCCAATTGATGGTATTGAAGGCGATATGTCTTTCCTCGAAATGTTGGACATTTTAAACGAAGAGCTCATCAACAAAGGTGAAGAGCCAGTAGCATTTGACCATGACTGTCGTGAAGGCATTTGCGGTACCTGCTCACTTTTTATCAATGGCGAAGCACACGGACCTGATACGGGCATCACGACTTGTCAATTGCACATGCGTATGTTTAAAGATGGAGACACTATTTATATTGAACCATTTAGAGCCAATGCATTTCCTGTCATCAAAGACTTGGTAGTGGATAGAAGTTCCTTTGATCGTATTCAGCATGCAGGTGGATTTATTTCAGTAAACACTTCTGGAAACACCATCGACGCTAACACTATTCCAATTAACAAACACGATGCCGATGCAGCGTTTGAAGCAGCAACCTGTATTGGTTGTGGTGCGTGTGTGGCGAGTTGTAAAAACTCTTCGGCCATGTTATTTGTAGCTGCCAAAGTCTCTCAATTTGCCTTATTACCTCAAGGAAAAATTGAAGCAACAGACCGTGTTTTAAATATGGTGAAACAAATGGACGACGAAGGATTTGGTAACTGTACCAATACAGGAGCTTGCGAAGTAGAATGTCCTAAAGGCATCACGCTTGAAAGCATTGCACGTATGAACCGTGAGTATTTGTCAGCCAGTCTAAAAGGCTAACAAATCCCATAATAAAATCTTAAATCCCAAGTGAAAACTTGGGATTTTTTGTTTCTTTGAATTTCAAATTAAGAAAATGAACACCCCAAACACATACTACCAACAACATCTAGACAGCTATCAAGTAGAAGTATCAGCACTTTACAAAAGAATGACGCTCCTTAGCATTCTTCGGCTTTTAGTATTTCTATTCACGGCATTTGGTATTTATATGACCTATACCAATTGGCAAATTTCAGTTGCAATTGCTGTTATCGGTATCGGTGTTTTTATAGTGCTACTTACAAAATACACCAATATTAAAGCCGAACGACGGTTAAAATTGGCCTTAGTAGCTATCAACCAAACAGAATTAGAGATTTCTGATGGAAATTTTCACAATCGCCCTGACGGATTAGCATTTCAAGATCCAATGCATTATTACAGCCTGGATATCGATTTATTTGGTCGGGGCTCCTTTTTTCAATTCATTAATAGAACTTCTATTCATGAAGGTTCTCAAAAATTAGCCGATGCCTTAAAGGCCAATAATGTCAACGACATTGTACAACGCCAAGAAGCCATCCAAGAACTCGCTTCCAATCCCGAATGGCGCCAATTATATTCCGCCACGGCCAGTTTAATCAAGGCAGAAACCTCAGCAAGCACCATTATTAATTGGCTAAAGAATAACAAGTCGTTTTTACCAAAAATCATGACCTGGTTACCTTACGCTTTTTTGGGTGGAACTGTAATTATATTTTCCTTCTTCTTTCTTGACCTCTTGAGTGCTGGATTTTTAGGCTATTGGCTTTTATTGGGCTTAGTCATTACCGGAGCCTATTTAAAAAAAATCAACGACTTATCAACGCATACCGATAAGGTCAAACAAACCTTTAAACAATACGCTTTACTGCTGGACCAAATTGAAAAACAGAAGTTCTCTTCCACATTGTTAACCGCCAAACAAAAACAGATTCAATCAGAATCGGCACAAGCATCCGTCATCTTTGGGAAATTATCCAAAAGTTTAGATGCTTTAGATAACCGAAACAATCTTATTTCTGCCATCTTCGGAAATGGCTATTTCTTAACCGATTTAAAAAACAGCTATAAAGTTGAGCAGTGGATCAAAGCCTATGGACATAAAGTAGAAGACTGGTTTGAAGTCGTTTCTTTTTTCGATGCGTACAATAGTCTAGGAAATTATGCTTTTAATCATCCACATTATGTCTTTCCAAAAATCACGGATGACAAAGACGTTATCAAAGCAAAAGATTTAGGACATCCATTGTTAAAAGTAGCCAAGCGCGTAGATAACGATTTAACCATCGAGAATGAACAATTCTTTATTGTTACAGGCGCTAATATGGCTGGTAAAAGTACATTCTTAAGAACGGTGTCGCTACATATTGTTATGGCCAATGTTGGCCTGCCGGTTTGTGCAGCATCAAGTGCCTACAATCCCGTAAAACTGATTACAAGCATGCGCACGAGCGATTCTCTTACGGATGATAGTTCTTATTTCTTTTCGGAATTGACACGCTTAAAATTCATCGTAGATGCGATTCAAAAAGAATCCTACTTTATCATCTTGGACGAAATCCTAAAAGGCACAAATAGTACAGACAAAGCCATAGGATCGCGCAAATTTGTAGAAAAACTAGTGGCTTCCCACGCCACCGGAATCATCGCCACTCACGATTTAAGTTTGTGTGAGATTGAAAACGAACTTGAAGAAGTAAAAAACTATTACTTTGATGCCGAAATCATCAATGACGAACTCTATTTTGATTATACCTTCAAAACCGGCGTTTGCAAAAATATGAACGCAAGCTTTTTATTAAAGAAAATGCAGATTATTTAGATGAACAAGACCTGACAGGTTTTGAAAACCTGTCAGGTCTGAAAAGCCTCCAAACAAAAAACCCTCTCTGTTGCCAGAAAGGGTTTCTATCTATTAAAAGAATCTGTAAAAATTAAACGTCAAACGGTTCAATTGATACATAAGACTTATTGTCTTTTTTCTTTGTGAATTTCACTAGACCATCAACTTGTGCATGCAAAGTGTGATCTTTTCCACCATACACATTTTCACCTGGGTGATGTGTATTGCCTCTTTGTCTTACGATGATATTTCCCGCAACAGCAGCTTGTCCACCAAAAATCTTCACACCAAGGCGTTTCGATTCTGAGTCTCTACCGTTTTTAGAACTACCTACTCCTTTTTTATGAGCCATTGTCTTAAGGTTTTATATTGTTATACTTTAATGGATTGAAATTATCTTTCAATTCCACCGTCCAATTTGTCTTGATAAACTTTCAACTCATCCCACTTACCATCTGCAGCCAATTTAGCTTGTTTTGGCCAAGTATCGGTTACGATGTGTGCCAAATTTGAGCTTGCCTCACTTAGGATAGTGCTTAAATCTTCAGATTTCATAGCTGCTACTTTAGCAAATGTATCAACACCTGCTGCAACTAATGCTTCAGCCGCTTTAGGACCTGCACCTTCGATTTTTTTCAAATCGTCAGCTTTTGCTGCCGATTTTTTTGGAGCTGCTTTTACTGGAGCCGCTTTTTCAGCTTTAGCTGGTTTAGCTTTTTCAGTTTTTTCTGCTTTTTTTCCTCCTGAAGCAACAATGCTTTCAATTACGATTTCAGTAAGAGCTTGACGGTGTCCGTTTTTCACACGGTAACCTTTACGTCTTTTCTTCTTGAAAACGATAACTTTATCACCTTTAAGGTGACTTAAGACTTTTGCTCCTACAAGAGCTCCGTCTATAGCTGGGGCGCCTAAAGTAATAGAATCACCATCAGCAATTAAAAGAACATTATCGAAAGACACTGTCTTTCCTTCTTCTGTTGCTAAACGGTGAACAAACACTTTCTGGTCTTTTTCAACTTTGAATTGTTGCCCTGCTATCTCTACAATTGCGTACATAGCGTAACGTTTAAATTAGTTAATTTTTATTATAAAATGGGTGCAAATATACACCTAAATAATTAAACTACAAACGTTTTTCGCCTAGAGAATTGAATAATTCTATAAAAATAAAATAACATTTAGCTTAAAGAATAAAAATGCTCTACCTCTCTCTTTTTCTCGAAGACGAATTCTAGAGAGGTTTTTTATTAAAATTAAGATTTTATTCTTCCCTCAGAACTGATTTTTTGAAGTATTAATTTCTATATATGGGACCAATGACTTCTCCACAATATGGGAAAAACAGATCATGGTTATTTCAGTGTTCTCTATTAAAGTATTTATTTAATCGCGCAACCAAATTGGTTTTTTTTTGATCAAGCTCTTCAAAAGGTTCATCCAATATCAATAAAGGTGACTATTTAATCAATGCTCTAACAATCAACACCAATCGCTGTTATATTTGGAGATTGGTATAGACTCTGGAATTATTGAAATCTCTAAGGAACTGTAATTCAAATAGCCTTTTTTATTTATAAAGGGCAAAAGCACTTCTTCCCGACTTGACAATTGAATTATGGAAATAGACCTTGACAACTCCGTAAGCTGCTTTGACAACTCTTTTCGTCATCGCTAATCTAAATGATCAAAGGGATATCAGAAATGATATAGTCTGGTTTTTGTTCTAAACAATATTCCAATAACAATTTTCGACGTTCGCCAGAAGAAAAGGTATGCAATGATCGGTTTTCAGCTTTGGAAATTTCAAGACTAGCCGGTGCTCCTTTTCTATACATTGAGCAATGGTCAAATCAGAAAACAGAACGTCGTTATAGTTATTTAAAACGACTAAGGCCCCATGACGCTCGCTGGATAGATTAGTGTTTATAAAAGCTTTTTTATTGACCGAATTGGATAATAAAATTCCAAAATGTACAAGATTTTGCTTCAAAGTTCTGGGTTTGATCTACAAATAAATGATAATTATCTACAACTTAGCTTTTGGATTATTATCAATTAAATGCTCTTGTTGGCCAATATGATCGCTTTTCTTAAAAATTTGCATGAAAGTCAGGGTCAATATTGCAGTTGATGAAAGCCCCTCCATTATGATAATAAGAATCAAAAGAGGACCACCTTGATCGCCACTGTTAAACCAATGTTTAATTATATTATGGGCAAATTCCTTATCCAGATGGAACATATAAATAGCCATAAAAAGCGTGAAACATCCTGTAGCAATAAACCCAGTGAGCAGTCCTGTTTTAAAACCATCCACATACGTAAAATCGGCATTGTACTTATCTTTATAAGTTTTTATTGCAAAATAAATCCCCGCGGCCATAAACAGTCCATTGGCTACTCGAAACCAAATACTAGTATGTAAATTAAATAATCTTAAAATTAAAAAATAGGCAATTAAACAACCGGTAATAATAAGCCCATATTTTAATGCTACTGACAAGGATCGGTTCATGATTTTTGCTTTTTAAACTGTTCGACACTTAAAATTCGTGAAAAAATTTCGATTATTAACATTTTTAGAGGTTGTTTATGAAGATTTTAGCTAAATAGTATAATCATTTCTTATTTTTGTCAGTATTTGTAACATATACATCTATACCACTACTAATAATAAATATTAATTAATTCCTAAAATAACACATAATGAAAAAATGCTTATTCTCTCTGGCTGCTTTGTTGCTTTTTGGCAATTTTGCCAATGCGCAAAAGGTCGAATTTGAAGAATTTGATTTAGACAACGGCTTACATGTCATTCTTCATCAAGACAATTCAGCTCCCGTAGTAATTACCTCAGTTATGTATGACGTCGGTGGAAAAGATTATGAACCTTCCAGAACAGGTTTTGCTCACTTTTTTGAACATCTTTTATTTGAGGGCACCCAAAATATTGGTCGTGGCGAATGGTTTACTGTTGTTTCTTCAAATGGAGGCACCAACAACGCCAACACGTCTCAAGACAGAACTTATTATTACGAAATTTTCCCTTCCAACAGTTTAGAGCTAGGATTATGGATGGAATCTGAGCGTTTAATGCACCCCATCATTAATCAAATAGGCGTCGATACTCAAAATGAGGTCGTGAAGGAAGAAAAAAGATTACGTATGGACAACGCACCTTATGGCGGATTTCTTTCTGCAATTGGAGAGAACTTATTCAAAGTGCATCCTTACAAAGAAAAACTCATTGGTGAAATGGAAGACTTGGATGCTGCTACTTTAGAAGAATTCAACGCTTACTTTAAAAAATATTATGTACCAAGTAATGCGGTGTTAGTCGTTGCGGGCGACATTGATAAAGCAAAGACCAAGAAAATGGTCAAAGATTATTTTGGCCCGATCCCAAGAGGAGAGAATCCAGTTAGAAACTTCCCTAAAGAAACGCCTATCACTCAAACCATTAAGGCCAAAGCTTATGATAATAACATTCAAATCCCTGCAATTATCGCGGCTTACCGTACGCCAGGATTTAAAGAACGCGAATCGTATGTTTTGGATATGATCTCTAGCTACTTAAGCGGCGGAAAAAGTTCTGTACTCTACAAAAAACTTGTAGATGAGAAAAAAATGGCACTTCAGGCACAGGCTATTAATCTTGGACAAATGGATTATAGTGTATTTGCAATTTTAGCATTGCCTTTAGGAGATGTAACGTTGGACAGTTTATTGGCTGAAATGGATGTGGAAATCGCAAAACTTCAAACGGACTTAATTTCTGAAAGAGATTACCAAAAACTTAAAAACCAATTTGAAAACCAATATGTCAATTCCAATTCAAGTGTTGAAGGTATTGCTGAGAATTTGGCGACCAACTATTTGCTAAAAGGCGATGTGAACCTTATCAATACTGAAATTGACATCTACCGAACCATCACAAGAGAAGAAATCAGAAATGTTGCCAAAAAATATTTAAGTCCAAATCAACGTCTTGAGCTGGAGTATCTTCCAAATAAGGATAACCAATAATAAAAATTTAAAAAAACAGTATATCATATGAAAACTTATATATCAGCGTTCTTAATGGTGTTTTTTCTGGCTTTTTCTGCACAAGCACAAATTGACCGTTCTAAACAACCACAACCTGGACCTGCTCCAAAAATCGATTTAAAATCGCCACAGGAATTTACCCTTAAAAATGGGATGAAAGTGATGGTTGTTGAAAACCATAAACTGCCAAGAGTTTCTTTTAGCTTAACCATCGATAACAAACCATCAACAGAAGGCGCTAAAGCTGGGGTTTCAAGTTTGGTTGGCTCAATGATGGGCAATGGAACAACATCGATCTCAAAAGAGAAATTTAATGATGAAATTGATTTCTTGGGCGCACGCTTAAGCTTCAATTCGTCCGGGGCTTATGCGAGTTCACTCATTCAATATTCGGAGAGAATATTAGAACTAATGGCTGATGCTGCTATGCACCCGTTATTGGTTGAAGAGGAATTTAACAAGGAAAAAGAAAGACTCATTGAAGGTTTAAAATCACAAGAAAAAAGTGTGGATGCCGTAGCTAGTCGCGTAGGAAATGCTTTGTCTTATGGCGTTCATCATCCTTATGGCGAATTTGTATCTACCGAAACTGTTAATAACGTCACTTTTGCAGATGTCACCGCTTTTTACGAAAAGAGCTTCAATCCGAACAATGCTTATTTAGTTGTTGTGGGTGATGTTAATTTCAAAAAGATCAAATCTCAAATCGAGAAACGTTTCGGAAACTGGAAAAAATCAATAGAAATCCAAACGACTGTTCCTGAAGCTAATCCAAATGCACAATACACACAAATAAACTTTGTGGACATGCCTAATGCTGTACAGTCTAACATTTCATTGACAAACAACGTCACTTTGAAAATGAGTGATCCAGATTACCACGCCATTTTGATTGCCAATAGCATTTTAGGAGGCGGTTTCAGCAGCTACCTTAATATGAACCTACGTGAAAAACACGCTTATACTTACGGTGCAGGCTCTAGAGTGGGTGCCGACAAATATGTGTCGCGTTTTTCTGCTGGTGCTGCAGTAAGAAACATGGTTACAGACAGTGCGGTAGTTCAATCATTGAAAGAAATCAACCGTATAAAATTAGAACCTGTAAGTGACGACGATCTTAAAAATGCAAAGGCCAAATATGTAGGCGACTTCGTATTGGCTTTGGAAAACCCTCAAACTGTGGCACGTTATGCTTTAAACATCAAGTTAAATAACTTGCCAAAAGATTTTTACGAAACTTATTTGCAGAAAATAAATGCAGTGACTGCTGCCGATGTGAATCGTGTGGCTAACAAGTATTTTAAACCAGAGAACGCACGTATTGTCGTAGTTGGTAAAGGTGCTGATGTTTTAGAGAATCTAGAAAAAACAGGGATTCCAATCTTGTATTTTGATACGTTCGCAAACCCGGTAGCGAAACCTGAATTTTCAAAACCAATCCCTGCTGGCGTTACGACTCAAACCGTAATGGATGCTTACTTTAAGGCCGTTGGAGGCAAAGACAAAGCAAAAACTGTAAAAACAGTTTGGACTACTGCAAACGTAACTATTGAAGGCATGCCTTTTTCTCCTATAGGTGAGTTGAAAGCGATGGCACCAAACAAAACCTCTATGGAAATGTCTATCGAAGGCATGGGCGTGGTCATGAAGCAAAAATTCAATGGCACTGCGGGTTACATCGAACAACAAGGGGCAAAACAACCTCTTTCAGAAGAGCAGGTTGCAGACCAAAAAGCAGAAAACTCAATTTTTCCTGAATTGGAATATGACCCATCGTTTTTAACTTTAGAAAGCATTACCAGCATTGATGGTAGTGATGTTTACAAAGTAAAAGTAACTGCAGTTGGAGATGATTCTTACCGTTATTATGACGTCAAATCAGGACTTTTAGTAAGAATTGAAAAAACAGCGAAAATGCAAGGACAATTGTTTACAACTATTCAGGATTTCGGAAATTACTCCCCGGTGAATGATATTTTGTTTCCATATAGTATGTCAGTGACTACTGGACCACAAATCATTAAAATGAACGTGACCAACGTGAAAGTTAATAATGGTGTGACTGAAGCTGATTTCAACTAAGAAGTCAATGAGTATAATAAATTAAAGTCTGAAGCATAAAACTTCAGACTTTTTTTATGCCTCACTTTTATGCGATAAAAACACGCCTACTAAGATGATGACAGCAGCAAGTCCTTGCATGGCATTAAAACTTTCGCCGTCCAACAACCCCCAAACTATGGCTACCAAAGGAATTAAATAAGTCACAGAGGATGAAAATGCCGGGGTTGAAATCTGAATAAGCTTATAATACAACACCTTTAACAATGCAGTGCCAAACACAGCAAGAATAGCAACATAAAAAATAGCCATCTTGAAATCGGGGTGTGCATAGGTCCTTTCCGTAAAGAATTCTGACCAATACAGTACCAACAATGCCGGAATAAAAATAGTCATATAATTGCCTATGACGATATACACAGGTTTCACATCCTGAAGATAGCGCTTAATGATATTAACATTGGCAGCATACATTACTGTGGAGAGTATTACAAACAATATGTATACATAGTTTTGACTGGGATGAAGTTCTGCGCCCTTAAAAATGAGTAATGAGGTACCTATAAATCCGACAATGACTCCCGCAACCTGGCGTCTGGTAGAAGCGATTCCAAAAATCGCAAATCCCAACAACACCGTATTTAAGGGCATTAAAGAGTTAATAATCGAAACCACCGAACTGTCTATTTGAGTTTCTGCAAGTGCTAGAAAAAAAGCAGGGAAAAAAGAACCTATAAATCCAGACACCAATAGCCACTTCCACTGAGCCTTTTCTATATGTAGAATTGCCTTATAGCCAAAAACAAATAGAAACAAGGTTGTTAAAACAATTCGCAACGCTCCCAATTGATAAGGCCCCATCCCCATCAATCCTTTTTTCATCAATATAAAAGTGCTGCCCCAAACGAAGGCAAGCGCTATCAGATAAAACCATTTCACTGGTATTCCTTTCATCTTTTAAGTCTCGTCAGGTTTTAATATATATTCTGCGTGCAAACAACGTGAATATTTCTTAATTTTGTTATTTACCACTATTTAAATAATCGATAACTCAATTGGAGTTTTAACTATCTTAAGTTATGAAATGAGCATGATAAAAATTTGGCCACAAACACGAAAGAAGATTTGCGAATTCCATATAACCGTTAAAAAACAATAAATATCTACATATGAAAACATTAAAGACTTTGGCCCTGCTTACAACCCTGGCATTATTTTCAGTGAGCTGTAAAGACAGTGCACAACCAGAAATAAAAACAGTTGAAATGGCCCAACCAACAACTGTTTCAGAAAAACAAATGGATCCTAATGCGACCTACGCAAAAGCTGAATTTGCAATTGAAGGAATGACCTGCCAAATGGGTTGCGCCAAAACTATTGAAAAGAAAATAGCCAAAATGGAAGGCGTAAAATCAGCTGTCGTTGATTTTGACAGACGTTTAGCCATGGTGGAATATGACAACGCCAAAGTAACACCAATCGCTCTTGAAGAGGCTGTAGAATCAATTGGAGACGCCTACAGTGTTAAGGACATGAAAACCGTTGATGCATTTTCTCAAGATTAGCAAGATCAACGAGATTGTAGTAAAGATTAACTCTTTAAATATCCATAAAAAAGCCACTATTTAGTCAATAGTGGCTTTTTTATAATACAAATCCCAAGGATCCTCTCTTTGAAACTGCTTAAATCCTACTTGACTTTGAATTACTTTGGCCAGGCCGTGAAGGGATGTATTATTAATTGAGAATTGTAGTACTTTGATTGACCTGTAACTTCCACACCCAACCAATCCGGCTTCTTAAAAACTTCGGACACATTCTTAAGCTCAACTTCAGCGACAATCAGTCCGTCGTTGTCTCCAAAAAATTCGTCAACCTCAAAGACGTGATCTCCACATTTAATCTCGTGCCGTATCTTATCGATCAAGCCTTTTTCACATAACTTCAAAAGCGCTTCCGCATCGGATTTAGAGATTTGCTTTTCCCATTCAAAACGTGACAATCCATCTTCAGAAGGTTTGCCTTTTACGGTCAAGAATCCGTCGTTGTCTCTTAGTCTGATTCTTACAATCCTGTCTATATCAGAATTCAAAAAACCCTGAACAATCCGTGTTTTTTTAAAAGCTTCAGATTTAAAAGCGTCAGATAACACTAAAAACTTACGTTCTATTTCAATTAATTCACTCACCTAATTCCTGTATTTTTTTTGATTTTATGCGTTCTAAATTATACGTGTTATTTGCCAACCACACCATACATTTGGCAATCGTTTCTGGATGAATGGGAAGATAGCGTTTCAAGTCTCCAATATGTAAAATGGGTTTAAAAACAGTCATAAGGAAGTTAAGAAAGGATTCGCCAAATCTAAATTCCTCACGATTACCTGTGATTAATGACGGCTGTAAAATATGGGTATTCGGAATCTGTTGCTCTAATACCGCAGCTTCCATTTTACCTTTAACTCTATTGTAAAAAACCTTACTCTTCTTTTTAGCTCCCAAAGCCGAAATAACTATAAATGTATCAATCCCATTTGCCTTACACAACTTTGCCGCAGCAACAGGAATACCATAGTCGATCTTCAAATAAATCTCCTTATCTGAGGTTTTAGCCTTTGTCGTTCCAATGCAACAGTATACTTCATCGGCCTTAAATTTACTGGCATAATGTTCCAATTCAAATAAATCAATAATATATTCTTCTAATTTAGGATGTTTGATATTGCAACTATTTCTGCCAAAAACAATAATATCACTGTATCGCAGATCGTCCAAAAGCATTTTCAACAAAATGTTTCCAGTAAGTCCGGTTGCGCCCAAAACGATCGCTGATTTTGCCATATTTTTTAGATTTTGTTCCGTTAAGATGTCATAAATTTACGGCATGCCAAACGATTTACCAATAAGAAAGATCATTCATGTAGATATGGATGCGTTTTACGCATCTGTGGAACAAATGGACCATCCTGAACTTAAAGGTAAACCACTTGCCGTGGGCGGAAGTGAATTACGCGGTGTTGTGGCTGCGGCAAGTTACGAAGCGCGAAAATTTGGAGTGCGCAGTGCGATGAGCGGTATGCAGGCCAAACGCAATTGTCCCGAATTGATTTTTGTTCCTCCACGTTTTGATCGGTATAAGGAAATCTCTAATAAAATCCGATCCATTTTTTTAGATTATACGGATTTGGTAGAACCACTTTCGTTGGATGAAGCGTACTTGGATGTCACTGTGAACAAAAAAGGAAATCACAGCGCTTCCTTAATTGCTCAAGAAATCAGAGAACGTATTTTCAAAGAAGTTGGGTTGACCGCTTCCGCAGGGATATCGGTTAATAAATTTGTAGCGAAAATTGCCAGCGATTATAACAAGCCCAACGGTCAAAAGACGATTAATCCAGAAGAAGTTTTAGGGTTTATGCAGACATTGGATATCCGAAAATTTCATGGCGTAGGAAAGGTCACGGCAGATAAAATGTACCAATTGGGGATATTTCTGGGAAGCGATTTGAAATCAAAAACCTTGGACTATCTTGAAGAGCATTTTGGGAAATCAGGCAGCTATTATTACCAGCTTGTTAGAGGCATCCACAATAGTGCGGTTAAGCCTAACCGCATCCGGAAATCATTGGCTGCCGAGCGCACCTTCAATGAAAATCTATCCAGCGAAATCTTTATGCTCGAAAAGTTAGAAAAAATCGCCAAAGAAGTCGCAAAACGCTTGGAACAAAGTAAAGTTTCGGGAAAAACAGTGACTTTAAAAATAAAGTATAGCGATTTCACGCTACAAACCAGAAGTAAAACTTTGCCTTATTTTGTCAGTAATAAAGATATTATTCTTGAAACTGCGAAAGATTTGCTATACCAAGAAAAGATGAACAATTCTGTAAGATTATTGGGTATTTCATTATCTAATTTGAATACTGAAGACCCAAAATCAAAGTCGAAACTTCAACCAGAAAAAAGTGTGAATGTCCAATTAAAATTTTCTTTTTAAAGCGCAAACTGTATTTAAATGTAATGGCGTTGTATTCAGAACCACTATCCCCACTATAATCTTTAAGATCCATTTGCTAATCCGCGACTTTATAAGCCGAACAATTGTCTCAAAGGTTGAAACTTCAAAAACTCATCTCACTGGTAATTTCTGCAATAAATCAAAAACAAAAAACCTCAAAGCCATTGAAAGACTATGAGGTTTGTATATTTAAAAGCTAAATGCTTTAAACTTTTGAACTCTAAAAACTACAATTAGTAATCTCAGTAATTCTTAAGGTGTTTACCATTCCCTTCTCTTGAATAGGCATTGCTGCTAAGCTCACGAGCATGTCTCCAGTTTCCAAATAACCTTTTTTACATGCAATCGCATTCACATCTTCAATAGTTTCATCTGTACTGACAAACTTATCATAGAAAAATGCTTTAACACCCCAAAGCAAGTTCAGTTGTGTTAGAATGCGTTTATTGGACGTAAACACTAAAATATGTGAACTTGGTCGCCATGCTGAAATTTGAAATGCCGTATACCCACTATTCGTCAAGGTTGAGATCGCTTTGGCATTAATTTCATTGGCCATATTAGCCGCATGATAACAGATAGACTTCGTAATATAACGTTTGGTACGAATATGAGGAGGCGATTGCGGCACTTTAATCAATGGCGAATCTTCAACACTTTTAATGATATTACTCATTTGTCTGATAACCTGAACAGGATATTGTCCAACCGAAGTTTCTCCAGAAAGCATCACGGCATCAGCACCATCCATAACGGAATTGGCAACGTCGTTAACTTCTGCTCGTGTTGGCGTTAAACTCGTAATCATCGTTTCCATCATTTGCGTAGCAATGATTACAGGAATACGGGCACGTTTAGCGCGTAATACCAATTCCTTTTGGATCAATGGCACTTCCTCTGCAGGAATTTCCACACCCAAATCGCCACGTGCCACCATTAAACCATCACAATGAGCCACTATTTTATCAATGTTTTCAACGGCTTCTGGTTTTTCTATTTTCGCAATGATCGGAATTTTGTGATCACTATGCTTTTTAATCAACTCTTCCAATTGCATTAAATCTTCAGCATGACGCACAAAAGATAAAGCCATCCAATCCACTTTCAACTTAATTGCAAAAATGGCATCTTCAATGTCCTTTTCTGTCAAGGCTGGCTGAGAAATATTGGTGTTTGGTAAATTGACGCCTTTCTTCGATTTTAATGGACCACCTTGGATGACACGGGCTTTAACCTCGGATTTTTTATCCGTCGAAACCACTTCAAAGATCAATTTTCCATCGTCAAGTAAAATGCGTTCGCCTGGTTTTGCGTCTTGAGGAAATCGGTCATAAGTCATATAGACACGCTCTTTTGTGCCTTCAAACTTTTTACCGGTAGCAAAGATGATTTCATCGCCTTCATTGACAATAACATCGCCCTTCATAACACCCACACGTAATTTCGGACCTTGTAAGTCGGCCAAAATGGCGACATTGTATCCAAATTCATCATTGAGTTCACGAATCATATTGACGCGTTCTTCCACATCGGCATAATCAGCGTGTGAAAAGTTGATTCTAAAAACGTCCACGCCCTCATCGAGCATTGCTTTTAATACCGCTTTAGTACTTGTAGCCGGTCCTAGTGTGGCTACTATTTTTGTTTTTTTTCGTTTTTGCATTAATCAAAAAATTAAATTTTCCTTAGACTTTAATTGGTCTACGTCTATTGTGTAAGTAGTTATAATTTGAGGAATCGCCTGAATTTTTTCAAGCATCTCCTTTTCATCAAAGTAACGGTCATCATTTGAAATTTTAATCAAATAATCGACATTTTTCAGTTCTGGTAACAAGTGGTATGTTTTCAGGACCTTTTCATTAGTCGAAAATAATGAACCTGAGCTTTGCAAGCTATCTTCTTCCTTTTTACAAACGTTAGACACCATATGCCACGTTGCAAAATGTTCTTCATCATTCCATTCATAAATAGAATAAGTCGCTGCAAAATACCTGTAGTCCAAATCCTGAGGTTGGCGCTTTAAGTTTAGTTTTAAATGTTTATTGAGAAGATATGCTAATCTGTAATCTTCCAACCTACAATGAATGGCTAAAAGCGAATAGGAAGCGTCATAAAAATCGTCTACAAGTAGTTTGTGTAACGCCATAGTGATACTAACGTGAAGTGTAAAGATAGCACTTTATCCCAAGTATAATATGAAGTTTAGAATATTCTTAACAGGCAGACCACTCGAAATCGTTGTAGTTAGTAACTTTTATCAGAAGCAATAAATCTATTCCTTAAAAGCTCTATTTATCCTGTTTTGAAAAGCGAAAAAAGCACGTTTAGCAGCCTTTTCTTCCGCTTTCTTTTTGGAGGTCGCTCTTGCTTTTGAAATTACTTTGCCATCAATGGATAGCTTAACTGAAAAATGTTTAATATTATCGTTGCCCGTGTCTTCATAAACATTAAAATCAAAAGTACTTTTTTCCTTTTGACACCATTCAATCAACAAGCTTTTGTAACTGATGACTTTCCCTTCAAGGGTTTCAATATCGATATGTTTGTTGATGACGTTCTTGTTGATGAATTTCTCGCATTGCTTATAGCCTTTATCCAAATAAACCGCACCAACCAAGGCCTCAAAAAGGTTCCCGTGAATATTGCTTCCAAAATTGCTTGTAGGGATTTTTGATTCGACAAAATCAATGAGCTTCAATTCTTTCCCCAATTCATTAAGATGCTCCCGGCTTACGACTTTTGAACGCATTTTTGTCAAATAGCCTTCATCGCCCTCGGGCACTTCGCTATAAAGGTAAGCCGCAATAACAGCACCAAGCATAGCATCTCCAATAAACTCAAGTCTTTCATAATTAAGTGCCACCCCATTTTTGTCCTTAATATTCATAGAACGATGGGTGAACGCCTTGACATAAAGATCCTTATCCTTAGGTTTATAGCCTAGGATTTTTTGAAGTTGCAAAAAAAAATTCCCGTCAGTATTAGAACGGGAATTTAATATGTTACGAATGTAATTCATTCGGGATTTAGTCTAATTTTTTGAATAATACACAGGCGTTATGACCGCCAAATCCGAATGTATTACTCATAGCCACATTAACAGTTCTCTTTTGAGCCTTATTAAGTGTTAAGTTTAACTGTGGATCAATATTTTCATCTACAACCTCATGGTTTATTGTTGGGGGTACGATACCGTGTTCCATCGCCAAAATTGAGGCAATAGCTTCAATAGCACCTGCAGCACCCAATAAATGACCAGTCATTGATTTTGTTGAATTGATATTGATGTTTTTGGCATGTTTACCAAAAACTTCCGTAATTGCTTTAAGTTCGGCAACATCACCTAAAGGTGTGGAAGTCCCATGTGTGTTGATATGATCAACATCTTCAGGTTTCATTCCAGCATTTTCCAAACAATTTTTCATTACGGCAATAACTCCTATTCCTTCTGGATGTGGCGCCGTCATATGATAAGCATCAGAAGACAATCCGCCTCCCACCAGTTCAGCATATATTTTTGCGCCTCTTGCTTTTGCGTGCTCATATTCTTCAAGGATAATCGCCCCCGCACCTTCTCCCAAGACAAAACCATCTCTGGTCGCGTCAAAAGGTCTCGAAGCTGTTTCTGGACTATCATTTCTTGTTGATAAAGCATGCATCGCATTAAATCCTCCCATTCCTGCTATGGTAACCGCTGCTTCACTTCCACCAGTCACAATAACATCACAATACCCCAAACGAATATAGTTTAGAGCATCAATCATTGCGTTGGCAGCCGATGCACAAGCCGAAACCGTAGTATAGTTAGGTCCCATAAACCCATGTTTGATGGAGATGTTACCTGGAGCTATATCTGCAATCATCTTTGGAATAAAGAAAGGGTTGAAACGCGGGGTTCCATCGCCAGCGGCAAAATTAAGAACCTCATCCTGAAAAGTCTCTAACCCTCCAATACCTGCGCCCCAAATGACACCAACGCGAAGTTTGTCAACCACATTAAGATCCAATTTAGCATCTGCTATAGCTTCATCAGAAGCTACCATGGCATATTGCGTAAAGCGATCCATTCGGTTCACCATCTTCCTATCAATGAATTTGGTCGGCTCAAAGTTTTTTAGTTCGCATGCAAATTTGGTCTTGAACTTTTCAGTATCAAAATAAGTTATAGGCGCAGCGCCGCTTTTACCACTGATCAAAGCTTCCCAAAATTCATCTTTGGTATTCCCGATCGGTGTAAGAGCACCTAACCCAGTAACTACAACTCGCTTTAATTCCATAAAGTTTACTGCTTATTTTGCTGCTTCTATATAAGAGATAGCTTGACCAACTGTAGCAATGTTTTCGGCTTGGTCATCTGGAATTTGGATATCAAATTCTTTTTCGAATTCCATGATCAATTCTACAGTATCCAAAGAATCTGCTCCCAAATCATTTGTGAAGCTTGCTTCAGTGACAACTTCGTTCTCGTCTACACCTAATTTGTCTACTATAATCGCTTTTACTCTTGATGCAATGTCTGACATAATCTTTTAATTTTAAGTTTTATTAATTGGCAAAAATAAAAAACTTTATTTTAAAACCCATTCTTATTTCTAGAATATGCTAGAATGTGTTTGTAATTTAGTGAAAATACGATGAAGTATTTCTATTTTACCTCTTAATTGTTATTTATTATTCTTTTTTTTGTTTCAGAATTTGAAGCTAATATCTGTAAATGAAACGAGATTACGGAACTTTGCTGAACATTTTTTTAATTTACTAACCAATGACATCTGCATATCAACAAACTGTGCGGATAATAATTTATAAACAGAAAGTTGCAGATGAAACGTATCGTCATTTTTGCGTCCGGAAGTGGTACTAATGCTGAAAATTTAATCAAGTATTTTCATAACAATGATATTGGCTCTGTCATTCAGGTCTTGACGAACAATCCTCATGCCAAAGTTTTAGATCGCTGCAAAAACCTTAAAGTGAGCGCGCTCTCCTTCAACAGAATAGCATTTTCACAAAGCAATGATGTGCTCAACATTTTAAAGGCATCAAAACCCGATTTGATAGTTTTGGCTGGCTTTCTATGGAAGTTCCCTGAGTTCATACTTCATGAGTTTCCAAATAAAGTTATTAATATCCATCCTGCTTTACTTCCTAAATATGGAGGGAAAGGCATGTATGGGGATTTTGTGCACGAATCTGTAGTAGCCAATAATGAAACTGAAACCGGAATCAGCATTCATTATGTCAATGAGCATTATGATGAAGGTGCGATTATTTTTCAGGCGAAATGTGAGGTCACCACTTCAGATAGTGCAGAAACAGTGGCTTCAAAAATCCATGAGTTGGAGATGGCACATTTTCCGAAAGTTGTGGAGGAACTATTGAAATCACAATAATTTAGCTCCAAAAAACTACGGATACAGATTTTTGCAGTTGCACCTGACTCGTGTCAAATGGTGTAATTCTCGATCACAAATAATTAGTAATTTAATTAGATTCCCGCCTTCACGGGAATGACATATGAGTAAAAAGAAAAAATACTACGCCGTCTGGAAAGGCCATAAAACAGGCATCTTTGAAAAATGGAACGACTGCAAAGCCCAAATCAAAGATTATCCTGGCGCGCAATACAAATCCTTTGAAACTCTTGATGCAGCTCAAAAAGCCTTGGCCGGAAATTATTTTGACTATATCGGGAAATCCAAAAGCTTTACAAGTGGGCTATCCAAAGCTCAACTCGAAAAAATAGGCCTCCCTAACTATAATTCCATTTCGGTGGATGCTGCATCAAGTGGGAATCCGGGTATTATGGAATATAGAGGTGTGGACACTAAAACAAAAAAACAATTATTTATTCAAGGCCCTTTTCCGGAAGGCACCAATAATATTGGCGAGTTTTTAGCGCTTGTTCATGGCTTGGCATTTCTCAAAAAACACGAAAGCTCACGTATCATGTACACCGACTCAAAAATTGCGATGAGTTGGGTCAGAAAGAAAACTTGTAATACGAAGTTACCGAGAAATGAAAAAAATAAAGAATTATTCGATTTAGTTGACAGAGCAGTGACTTGGCTTAAAACGAACACCTACAATACGACTATCGTGAAATGGGAAACCAAGGCTTGGGGAGAAATTCCTGCGGATTTTGGGAGGAAGTGATTATATGAAATAACTAGAAATTGCTTGATGGTTTGATATAAATGTTACCAAATACTTAGGAACTTTCTTCTCAAAGAAGATATACCAGGAAGTCCTTTTATTACTTTTATAAAACATGTAAAAACTTCCTAAATGTGCTAAGTTGAGTGAGGTAAGTTTTCTTGAGAATGTAGATATGTTATCTTCGATAAAATCAATAAGGCTGTTTTTGTACTCTAACGCGCTTTCTAAAAAACCAAAATACTCGTTTTTATAGAGGATATAAACCAAATAATTAATATAGTTAACGACCTCAGACTTATAATAAACGGTTACTTTTTCCAATCCAGCGATTTTAAATAAACATCTGTTTCCTCTTTAAGTTCGTTGACGGTAATAGCTTGAGCGATGGCTTTGTCAAAATCTCTCCTTTTCAATTTCTGAATTGATAAATTTGCTCTAAGGTATCTTTATCTTGAAGATCTCAAATCCATTTGATCAATTCTTCTTTTTTGTCGTTGGTTGTCATATCGAAACGTAATTTGATTAAAGAAATGATTTTCTAAATATTCAAATATTGTTTATGGAATCAAATTTCAATGAATTCAACATTTTGAGAAATCTCCCGCTGATTTTTGGGAGAAAGTGATTTACTCATACAGTAGTTTTTGGTGAATAATTCTTTGAACATAGATTGTGTTTCCTTCGATTAAATAGTGAATACCAAATGGAAATGTATTCGTGAAAACAATCTTGATATTGCGATAACGTTTTTGAAAATGCTTAGGATTAATGGTTATTCGCTCAATGGTTGCGATAATTCGTGATTAAATTTAGAATTCAAACTCTTTGAAATCGACAAATAATAAATATTAGCTTCTCTTAAATCTAATCGTGCTTCATCACTTAATTTAATATAAAAAGACATTAAATCATATCCTTTTTAACGTCATCCCAAGAGGTATAATTAGTTTTCCCCTTGTGATGATTGTCAATCATTCTGTCCATCATATCTTTGTATTCTTCAGAAGGTTCAAAAGCATGAGCATCTTCCCTCAATACAAACTCCATGTAATTCTTAAGATTCCTCCCTTGATTTTTTGCTTTTTCTTCAAGAATAGCAAGCGTTTCCTCATCTAAAACAACTTCCTTTCGTTTTTTTTGTGATGACATAAAATATAATTTAATTAAATATACGTATTATATACGTAGGTCAATATATCAATTAAAAATTATTTTTAAACAACAATATTCTATAAATAAGAAATGAGTTTAGGTAAGTTTTCTTTAGAATCTCCATGGAAATGTTTAGTTTGTTAAGATTTTTTTATCAAAATACATTCGTGAATTCGTGGCTAAAAAGCCTTATATTTGCAGCAAATTTTGAAACCTGATTATGAGCAAATTAGTAATTGTAGGTACCGTTGCCTTTGACGCTATCGAAACACCTTTTGGAAAAACAGACAAAATATTGGGTGGCGCTGCGACTTTTATCGGATTGGCAGCTTCCCAATTTAATGTAGATGCCGCAGTTGTTTCAGTGGTTGGTGGCGATTTTCCTCAAGAGTATTTAGACTTTTTATCAGATAGAAAAATTGACATTTCCGGTGTTGAAGTTGTAAAAGAAGGCAAAACTTTTTTTTGGAGCGGCAAGTACCACAATGACATGAACACACGTGATACTTTGGCAACAGAACTTAACGTACTTGCTGATTTCAGTCCTGTAGTTCCAGAAGCTTACAAAGACGCAGAAGTGGTTATGCTAGGCAACTTGCACCCTTTGGTACAAATGAGCGTTTTGGAGCAGATGAACAAAAAACCAAAAATGGCAATTCTGGACACCATGAATTTTTGGATGGATTGTGCTTTAGAGGAATTAAAAGCAGTGATCAAAAAAGTGGATGTCATTACCATTAATGATGAAGAAGCACGCCAATTAACTGGAGAATATTCTCTTGTGGTAGCCGCGCAAAAAATTCATGAAATGGGCCCCGAATATGTAGTGATCAAAAAAGGAGAGCACGGCGCTTTATTATTCCATGGTGAAAACGTATTTTTCGCCCCTGCCTTACCATTGAGAGAAGTGTTTGACCCAACAGGCGCAGGCGATACTTTTGCCGGCGGTTTTGCTGGATATTTAGCGAAGACGGAAGATTATTCTTTTGAGAACATGAAAAATGCAGTCATCTATGGTTCGACACTGGCGTCCTTTTGTGTTGAAAAATTTGGGACAGAGCGCATGATAAACCTTGATGATAAAGAAGTATATCAGCGTTTGAATCAGTTTAAGCAATTGACGCAGTTTGAAATCGTGTTGCAGAGCAATCAATAAAAATCGAATAATAAAAAAACGATTAAATATGATCTTTAAAAAACAAATATTAAAAGCATATAAAATTGTTCTTGCAAAAAACATCTAATTATCATGATTTTAAATTCTTTGGACATGACATTTAAACAACAACTTTTCGAAGGTTATAAAATTCAATTGACATAAACTTAAACTAGCGCGCTCCAAATGGGCGCGTTTTTTAATTTCCTTAAGTCGTAATTAAAGTGAATATATTCCGACTTTAAATAGTAACAATAGCAAATCTAAAATTAGAAAAACCCAATGAGCGATGCATTAAAACATGAGTGTGGAATTGCACTTATAAGACTTTTAAAGCCTTTAGATTTTTACAAACAAAAATATGGCAGTGCATTTTATGGCGTCAATAAAATGTATCTGATGATGGAAAAACAGCATAACCGTGGACAGGACGGCGCTGGTTTTGCAAGCATCAAATTAGATACCGCCCCCGGCGAACGTTATATCAGTCGTGTACGCTCCATTGCACAGCAACCTATTCAGGATATTTTTGCGCAAATGAACGAACGCATCAATAGAGAATTTGCTGAAAACCCAGAATATGTAGACGATGTCGACCTACAAAAAAAGAACATCCCTTATTTGGGCGAAGTGCTTTTAGGCCACGTGCGTTACGGGACTCATGGTAAAAATAGTATTGAGAACGTTCATCCTTTTTTGAGACAGAATAACTGGATGCATAGAAACCTTATTGTTGCGGGTAACTTCAACATGACCAATGTTAATGAGCTTTTTGAAGGCTTGGTTAAAATTGGGCAGCATCCAAAAGAAAAGGCAGACACCGTTACGATAATGGAAAAAATCGGTCATTTTCTAGATGATGCGGTTGCCAAAAAATACAAACAACTTAAATACGAAGGGTATAATAAAAATGAATGTTCACCCTTGATTGCCGACCGTTTGAATGTTGCTAAAATATTGAAACGCTCTGCTAAGGATTGGGATGGAGGTTATGCAATAGCAGGACTTTTAGGCCATGGCGATTCATTTGTATTACGCGATCCTGCCGGAATCAGACCAGCCTACTATTATCAAGATGATGAAATTGTTGTGGTCGCTTCTGAACGTCCTGTTATCCAAACCGTGTTTAACGTTGATTTTGATGATGTGAAAGAGTTGACTCCTGGACATGCCATCATCACAAAAAAATCCGGAGAAACATCGATCAAAAAAATCCTGGAGCCTTTAGAACGTAAAGCTTGCTCTTTTGAACGCATCTATTTCTCACGAGGAAGTGATGCCGAAATTTATCAAGAGCGAAAAAAATTAGGTAGACTACTCATGCCGAAAGTATTGGAAGCCATTGATTTTGATACGAAAAATACGGTGTTTTCCTATATTCCAAATACCGCTGAAACGTCGTTCTTCGGGATGATTGAAACGGTTGAAGACCATCTCAATAAAAAGAAAACCCAAGCCATTCTTGCTGGTAATGGTGGACTTTCTGCAGAAAAAGTGACGCAGATATTATCAGAGCGACCTCGTATTGAAAAGATTGCTATTAAAGACGTCAAACTCCGCACTTTTATCACTGAAGACAGCAGCAGGGACGATTTAGTAGCTCACGTCTACGACGTCACTTATGGTGTGATCAAGCCAACAGATAACCTTGTTATTATTGATGATAGTATTGTACGTGGCACCACTTTAAAAAAGAGTATCATTAAAATGATGGACAGGCTCAACCCAAAGAAAATAGTGGTGGTCTCCTCTGCACCTCAAATTCGTTATCCAGACTGTTATGGTATTGACATGGCAAGATTGGAAGATTTAATTGCGTTCCGAGCGATGTTAGAACTATTAAAGGAAAACGATAAATACCATCTTATAGAAGAGGTCTATAAAAAATGTAAAGCGCAAATTGAATTAGACGACAAGGATATCAGAAATTTTGTAAAAGATTTATACAATGAATTCACTGCAGAACAAATTTCAGATAAAATTGCAGAACTTATCTGTGATGCTTCCATAAAAACAAAAGTGATAACAATTTTCCAAAACATCGAGAACTTGCATTTAGCATGTCCGAAAAACTTAGGAGATTGGTATTTTACTGGAAACTATCCAACACCTGGTGGAAATCGTATAGTAAATAGAGCGTTTATCAACTTTTATGAAGGGAATAATAGACGTGCTTATTAATTTTAAAAAGAGTGAAATAATGGTGTTATCGAACACAAAGAGCGCTTAATCGGATAATTTAACAGTTTGCCTAATTTTTACATCAAGTTGTTATAATTCAACATACTTTAGTGATACCATAACATAAGTAGGTTAAGTTCATGGTAGATTTGGGGCAAAAAAAGGTGGACACTCGTCCGCCTTTTTTTATGCCCCTTTTATTTTAATGTCCAAATTAATAAATCCTCAATTTCACCCAATCAAATCATAACAATTACATTAATATATCCTTCAAAATCGAAATTTCTTATCAAAATCTCATTCAGCCTAATTTATATGTAGTTTATCTAATAAATTTAACTATTTCAATATAGTCCTCCTATATTTGCTCCACCATAACATAAGTAGGTTAAGTTCATGGTAGATTTGGGGCAAAAAAGGTGAACTCTCGTTCACCTTTTTTCATTTGAATTCCTTTGAAAATAGGAATCTCATACATCAAATACAAAAATTTATTTCAATCAAATTCTTCATTAAAAAAAAGCAAACCCATTTGAGTTTGCTCTTCTATAAATTAGTCAAGTTGAAATTTACTTCGCTTCCGCATAGCGTCTTTCAACTTCATTCCAATTGATTATACTAAAAAATGCATTGATATAATCTGGTCTTCTGTTTTGATAATGTAAATAGTAGGCATGCTCCCAAACGTCCAATCCTAAAATTGGAGTTCCACCACAACCTACACCAGGCATCAATGGATTATCTTGGTTTGGCGTCGAGCAGATTTGAACCTTCCCTCCTTTGTGCACGCACAACCAAGCCCATCCTGAACCAAATTGTGTAGCCGCCGCTTTGCTAAATTCATCTTTAAATGCATCAAAAGATTTAAATTCAGCTTCAATGGCATCCTTCAAATCGCCAGCCAATTCTCCTTTACTCTCTGGGTTTATGACTTCCCAAAATAAGGAATGGTTATAAAAACCGCCACCATTATTTCTAACAGCCTTATTGTCCATATCTAAATTGATCAAGATATTTTCAATGGTTTTGCCTGCCAAATCAGTTCCTTCAATGGCAGCATTTAAATTATTGGTATATCCTTGATGGTGTTTTGTATAATGGATCTCCATTGTTCTTGCATCAATATGAGGCTCTAAAGCGTCATACGCATATTTTAATTTCGGTAATTCGAAAGCCATAGTGTATAAGTTTTTTATGTGTTAATATTTATTCTACCCAAATTTACACATAAAACCGTGCATTAAAAAATATTAACCACTTCGTTGCTTAAGACTTAAGAAAATTTTAACGTTGCCATCTGTCAGGCGTATGATCACATTTCCCATCGAAAACTTGAAATTTCATCTTATAAATCGGCATTAGTTTTTATCTTGTATAAAAAACCAAATAATGGACGTTCAACCTCCTTTTTTAATTTATAATGCTTCCGCAGGTAGTGGAAAAACCTTTACTCTAGTCAAGGCCTATTTAACAATCTTGTTTACTTCCAATCAGCCGCACGCTTTTAAAAACATACTGGCGCTAACCTTTACAAATAAAGCGGTTGCCGAAATGAAAGAACGTGTAGTTGATATGTTGATCGCCTTTTCAGATCCTGTTATTTTGGATAAACCGACACCAATGTTTGGGATGCTTTCAAATGAACTTGATATTGATACCCTAAATCTGCATCAAAAATCGAAGGGCATTTTAAATACCATTGCTCATAATTATGCAGCTTTTGATATTTCCACGATTGACAAATTTAATCATCGTTTGATAAGAACTTTTGCTCATGATTTGAAATTGCCTCTCAATTTTGAAGTGGAATTGGATACCAGAACAATTCTTGCAAAAGCCGTAGATCAATTGATTGACAAAGCAGGCACCGAAAAAGAGCTTACAAAAATATTGGTCGATTTTGCCATTGAAAAAGCAGATGAGGACAAAAGTTGGGATGTCGCTTTTGATTTTAATCAGATTGCACAATTGCTGGTCAATGAAAATGACATTCCATATATTGACTCCTTAAAAGATAAATCACTAGATGATTTCAGCAATCTTAAAAAACAGCTAAAGCACGATTTAAATGCGCTCGAAGTTTACATTGCTGAAAAGTCTCAAGCCGCCTTGAACCTCATTGATGAAAGCGGATTGGAACATTCTGACTTTTCCCGGAATTCGTTGCCAAACCATTTTATCAAATTAAGGGATAAAACTTTTGATATGAAATTCGACAATAAATGGCAATTGGAAATTGGAGAATCAAAAATGTATCCAACGCGAGTTTCATCTACAACTGCCGCAACTATTGACAGCATACAACCCACGTTAGCCTCGGTATTTGAAGAAACAAAACAAAAGATTCTACATATTAAATTCCTTAAAAATGTGCTTAAAAACATAACGCCTTTATCTGTTTTAAACGCCATTTACAAAAGTCTTCAGGACATCAAAATTGATGAAGATTTAGTCCTCATTTCAGAATTCAACAACCTCATCAGCACTGAAATAAAATCGCAGCCGGCCCCATTTATTTATGAACGTATCGGCGAAAAGTTCAAACATTATTTTATTGACGAATTTCAGGATACTTCAACAAAGCAGTGGGAAAACTTGATTCCATTAATCGACAATGCTATTTCTGGTCAAAATTTAAAGGGCGAAACGGGATCTGCCATGTTAGTGGGCGATGCTAAACAGGCTATTTATAGATGGCGCGGTGGCAAAGCTGAACAGTTTATCGATTTATACACCGAGCAGCAACAACCCTTTTATACCCAACAAAAGGTTGCAAACTTGCCTGCCAATTATAGAAGCTTAGAAACCATCGTAAGCTTTAACAATGATTTTTTTAAGCATTTATCCACTTTTGTTTTTTCTCATCGCTCACATCAGGACATCTACGAAGCGAGCCATCAACACCAATTTTTAGATGGTGAAGGTTTTATTGAACTCTCATTTTTAGAATTTGAATCGGAAGATAAAGACGAAGCCTATGGTCAAAAAGTGCTGGAAGCGATCCAAAAAGCAAAAGACAACAAATTTGAGTTACGGGATATTTGCATTATTACCAGAAAAACCAAAGAAGGCATCGCACTTGCGGAGTATCTGAGCATTGAAGGCGTTCCCATTATTTCTTCAGAATCGTTGTTGCTTAAAAACTCACCTGAAGTACAGTTTTTAACAAGTGTCATTGCGCTAGCTTCACAGCCTTATAACGATATGTTGAAAATTGAGGCCTTGAGCTATCTGGCCGACCATCAACTTCACCTGGAAGATAAACACTTGTTTTTCGCCAGCCTAGTACATTTGGAGGCTTTCGACATGTTTAAAAAACTAAGTGAATACCAACTGTTTTTCGATTTTAATCAATTTTTACAGCTTCCATTTTATGAGGCGGTAGAAAGTGTGGTCAGACAATTTCAATTAAATAAAACATCTAATGCTTATATTCAGTTTTTTCTGGATGAAGTTTTAGATTACTCCCAAAAATATAATGCAGGATTTTCCAGTTTTACATCGCATTGGGACATCAAAAAGGAGAAACTTTCCATAACCTCTCCACAAGGCAACAATGCTGTACAAATCATGACCATTCATAAATGTAAGGGATTGGAATTCCCGGTGGTCATTTTTCCTTATGCCAATCAGGAAATTTATTTTGACATGAATCCTAAAATGTGGTTTCCAGTAAATCCGGAAGCCTTCAATGGCTTTTCAAATGTCTTCATAAATGTCAATAAAGATTTAGAAGATCTTGGAGAGTTAGGTCAAACACTCTATGCAGATTACCGATCTCAATTGGAATTGGACAGTATCAACCTCTTATATGTTGTGCTTACCAGAGCAGTCGAGCAACTCTATATTGTATCAGAATATGACGTAGATAAAGGACAAAATGAAAAATTAGGCTTATATTCAGGCCTGTTCATGAATTATCTTAAATCGGCTGGTTTATGGGATGACGCTTTAAAAACATATACAATGGGAAATCCAACACGTATTCTGTCAGCAAAAAAAGTGGAACAATCCACGATTCAAAAGCAATTTATTTCGATAGCTAAAGAAAACCACGATTTACGAATCGTGACCAATGCTGGGTATTTATGGAATACCGAACAGGAAGCTGCCATTGAAAAAGGAAACTTGGTGCATTTAATCATGTCAAAGATTAGGACCGAGAATGATATTAATTTTGTTTTTGAAGAATTTGAGAACAAAGGCGACCTCAATGCTCAACAAAGTTCCGAACTCCAACCCATAATTAGGGGCATTGTAAATCACGAGCAATTGAAAGATTATTTCCTGCCAGAACTTACCGTTTATATCGAAAAAGACATCATCGTTTCCGGCGGGCTTATTTTACGACCAGACCGCATCGTTATAAATGATAGGCGCGAAGCGGTAATTATGGATTATAAAACAGGGGCTGAACGTCCAACACATCAAAACCAGATTAGGGAATACCAAACCATTCTTGAAGAAATGGGTTTTAATGTGGTAAGGAAAATACTTGTCTACATAAATGAGGACATTCAAATAAAAGAATTTTAACTTTGTATAAAATTAATTGATTATGTACGGTAAAATACAACAACACTTACAAAAAGAACTTGAAAACATTAAAGAAGCAGGTCTTTATAAAGAAGAGCGCATTATCACTTCTCCACAAGGGGCAGAGATCACGCTTAATACTGGCGAGACTGTTCTTAATTTTTGTGCCAATAACTATTTAGGGCTGTCCTCGCATCCCGAAGTAGTGCAAGCGGCCAAAGATGCACTGGACACTCATGGTTTTGGTATGTCATCAGTACGTTTTATTTGTGGGACTCAAGACATCCACAAAACCTTGGAGCAAAAAATAGCTGAATTTTATGGCACTGAGGATACTATTTTATATGCAGCAGCTTTTGATGCTAATGGCGGTGTTTTTGAACCGCTATTGGATGCAGAAGATGCCATCATCTCAGATTCCTTAAACCACGCGTCTATTATAGATGGTGTTCGTTTAAGTAAAGCTGCGCGCTATCGCTATCAGAATAGCGACATGGAAGATCTCGAAAAACAACTTATTGCTGCTGATGCTAATGGTGCACGCTTTAAAATCATCGTTACTGACGGTGTTTTTTCCATGGACGGATTGGTGGCGCCTTTGGATAAAATTTGTGACTTAGCTGATAAATATGATGCTTTAGTCATGATCGACGAATGTCATGCGACAGGTTTTATTGGCGAAACAGGACGTGGTACTTTAGAAGAAAAAGGTGTTATGGGACGTGTTGACATCATAACCGGAACCTTAGGAAAGGCTATGGGTGGTGCAATGGGCGGCTATACCACAGGAAAAAAGGAAATTATAGAAATGCTTCGTCAACGTTCAAGACCTTATTTATTCTCCAACTCTCTTGCTCCAGCAATTGTTGGCGCTTCGATAAAGGTATTTGAGATGCTATCAAGTGAGAACCCCTTCAAGAAACAGCTAGACCAGAATACCAAATATTTCAAGGAAGGCATGCAAAAAGCTGGATTTGATATTATAAATGGCGATTCGGCCATCGTGCCAGTAATGCTTTACGATGCCAAGTTATCTCAAACCATGGCCACAATGCTTCTTGAGGAAGGCATCTATGTCATCGGATTCTTTTTCCCTGTTGTTCCTAAAGATAAAGCAAGAATTAGAGTCCAATTATCAGCGGCCCACACAAAAGAGCATTTAGACAAGGCAATTGCTGCTTTCATTAAGGTCGGAAAAACATTAGAAATCATCTAAAATTATTCAAAACGTTCCCCTTTTAACGTTATGAGTCAACATTTTGACCAATTATCTTTGTTAATAAATTTTAACAACTTACTTTTGTAAGTAATTAACACTTAAAATTAAATTAAAGAATATGAAAAATCTTAGCAGATTATTTTTCGCTATGTTGCTTGTATTGAGCTTTAGCAAAGCCAACGCACAGGACGCTAATAACCCTTGGGCAATTGGGATTGGCGCAAACGCAGTAGACTTTTACCCAACAGGTGAAGACGGACAAGGTGGAATCTTTGACCAGTACTTTAATTTTGGAGACCACTACAACGTTTTGCCTTCACTATCTTCAATTTCAGTTTCGAGATATTTATCAGACGGTTTTTCTTTAACTGCAGCTGGTACTATCAACGAAATCAGCAAAATGGGCAATACACGCGTAGATGATTTATCATACTATGCAATAGATGGTACAGTTAAATACAGCTTTGCCAACCTATTGAATTCAAAGGTTTTTGAGCCTTACCTAGGAGTAGGTGGTGGTTACACTTGGGTTGATGACATCGGAGCTGGTACCGTAAATGGAACTTTAGGTTTCAATGTATGGTTTTCAGAGAATATTGGGATCACAGTTCAATCTGCATACAAACATGCATTTGAAGATTACCTAGCTACACATTTCCAACACACTGTTGGTTTAGCTCTTAAATTTGGTGGAAAAGACACTGATGGAGATGGCATTTACGATAAAGATGATGCTTGTCCAGACGTACCTGGTTTACCACAATTTAACGGCTGTCCAGATTCAGACGGTGATGGTATCGAAGATTCTAAAGACGACTGTCCTAACGAAGCAGGTTTAGCTGAATTTAACGGTTGTCCTGATACAGATGGTGACGGTGTTCCAGATAATATGGATGATTGTCCTACAGTTCCAGGTTTGAAAGCTTTAAAAGGTTGTCCAGATGCTGATGGTGATGGTGTTCCAGATCATTTAGATGAGTGTCCAAACCAAGCTGGTCCTGCTGCTAACAAAGGTTGTCCTTGGCCAGATAGAGATGGAGACGGTGTTTTAGATAAAGATGACAAATGTCCAGATGTTCCTGGTACAGTGGCTAACAACGGATGTCCAGAAAACAAGCCAACTGTAGAGAAAATGAAACAATTGAACGACTACGCTAGAACAATCTTATTTGATACAGGAAAAGCTACATTCAAAAAAGAATCTATCCAAACGTTAAATTCAATGAATGCGATCTTCAAAGAATTCCCAGAAGCTACTTTTGCTCTTGAAGGATATACTGACAGTGTAGGTTCAGATAAATCTAACCAATTGCTTTCTGAAAGAAGAGCTAATGCGGTAAGAGATTGGTTAATTGCTAATGGCATTGATCAAAATCGTTTGACTGCAAAAGGTTTCGGTGAAGAAAATCAAATTGATTCTAATGCAACTGCTGCTGGAAGAACTAACAACAGACGTGTAGAAGTAAAACTTACAAACTAAGTTTTAAAATAAATAATTGAAAAGACGCTCCGATATTCGGGGCGTTTTTTATTTTTATACAATGACAAGTTTTTTAAAAGAAGTTTTAGACGATATACAAAAGAAAGGGCTGGACATTTCTGAGCTCACTTTTATTTTACCAAGCAAAAGAGCGGGTACCTTTTTAAAAGATATCCTTTCTAAATCCATTGATCGAACCATCTTTGCTCCGGAAATTTTATCCATTGAAGAGTTTGTTGAAAGTTTATCTGAACTCCATTACGCCAGCAACACCGAACTTCTATTTAGTTTCTATCGGGTTTATCAGGAATTGACACCTGAATCTGAACAGGAAACCTTTGATCAATTTTCAAAATGGGGACAACTTTTACTTCAGGATTTCAATGAAATTGATCGTTACCTCATCGATGCCGATCATATTTTTGATTATTTAAAATCTATTAAAGAAATCAATCATTGGTCTTTAGCAGAAGAGCAAACCACTTATATCAAAAATTATTTAGCCTTCTGGAACCGATTAAAAATATATTACAATAGGTTTAGGGAAGCGTTAATTCTGAATAAAAAAGGTTATCAAGGCTTAGTCTATAGACAGGCTGCAAACAGCCTTGAGCCCTATATAGTCTCTCATCCTAACAAAAAGCATATTTTCATTGGTTTCAACGCTTTAAATAAGGCTGAAGAGCGCATTATTCAAGAATTACTACAACAAGATCTGGCGATCATCTATTGGGATATCGATACCGTCTTTTTAGATAACCCTATCCATGATGCCGGATTATTCATAAGACAACATTTAAAAACCTGGCCGTTTTTTAAGCAAAACGATTTTAATTGGATTGGTAACAACTACCGTTCAGAAAAAAACATTCATACGATTGCCGTTCCAAAAAACATTGGTCAAGTTAAATATATTGGAGAACTACTAGATACCTTGCCACAGGCCGATCTAAAAAAGACTGCCGTAGTTTTAGGCGATGAAACGTTGTTGATGCCTTTACTTAATTCCATCCCTCAAAAAGTTGAAGCCATCAATATTACCATGGGGCTTCCTCTTAAATCAGTACCCTTGGCATCCTTATTTGACTTGCTTTTCAAGATTCAAAAAAACCATGTCAATCAACTGTACTATAAGGACGTTGTTGCTATATTATCACATTCGTTTATCCAAACGGTTTTGACTCATGAAAACCATAATTATGGTAATCATATCATAAACTATATTCAAAGCAATAACATTGTTACCCTAACGGTTGAAAAAATAATAGCCCTAGCAAAAGCTAAGGAGCATGTTATAACAACGCTATTCCAATCCTGGGAGAACAGTCCTGAAAAGGCATTTAAAAACTGCACGCAACTCATCTTAACCTTAAAAACACAACTCGATTTAGAAAAATCTAAAAATCTGTTGGCGCTCGAATACCTATACCGATTCAATCAAATTTTTAATGAGCTTCAACGTTATAACGAAACCTATAAGCTCATAAGCAATAGCACAACTTTGCATTATCTCTACAAAGAACTGTTAAGCAATGAAACTTTAGATTTTCAAGGTGAACCATTACAAGGTTTACAAATTATGGGTATGCTGGAATCTCGTGTCTTAGATTTTGAAACGGTCATCATTTCATCAGTTAATGAAGGCATTCTTCCGGCAGGAAAAAGCACCAATTCATTCATTCCTTTTGATGTAAAGCTCGAGAACGGATTACCAACTTATAAAGAAAAAGATGCGGTTTACACCTATCACTTCTACCGATTGTTGCAACGTGCAAAAAATGTATATATCATTTATAACACAGAACCAGATGTTTTAAACGGAGGGGAAAAAAGCAGATTCATAACACAACTGCAAATTGAAAACATTCATACTATAAAGCATAGCATTGTTGCTCCAAAAGTAGAAGTCGCACAAAAGGAACCTAAAGTCATAAAAAAAACAGAGACCGTTATCAAACGTTTACAACAAATTGCCGCTAACGGATTTTCGCCATCCTCATTAACAAATTATATAAGAAACCCACTTGATTTTTACTATGAGAAGGTCCTCAAGATTCAAAACTTTGAAGATGTTGAAGAAACCGTTGCAGCCAACACTTTAGGAAGCGTCATCCATCAAACCTTGGAAGATTTTTATACCCCACACAAAGGACACTATTTGACCGAAGAACACTTAAAGCAAATGAAAAACCTCATAGATGGCAATGTCACACATCACTTTAAGATGTTTTACAAAGAGGGCGATATGACAAAGGGGAAAAACCTGATTATTCTTGAAGTGGCCAAACGTTATATCTTAAACTTTATCAATAAAGAAATTGAAACTTTAAAAGAAGGCCATCAAATTAAAATAATAGATCTCGAAAAGGAACTGGATATCCTCGTTAACATCCCAGAATTGGATTTTAAAGTGCGTTTAAAGGGCACAGTGGATCGCATAGATGAATTTGATGGCACACTCAGGATCATTGATTACAAGACAGGAAAAGTCAGCCAAGGCCAAGTGGAAATTATAGATTGGGAAGATATCACTCTGGATTATGACAAATACAGCAAGAGCTTCCAGATTTTGGCTTATGCCTATATGATAAACGAGACCCAAGAGTTTTCTCAAACCATTGAAGCAGGCGTCATTTCCTTCAAAAACTTGCAAGGCGATTATTTCTTAAAGTTTGGAATAAAACCGTCTTCAAGAAGCAGAGATAAAGAGCATGGAATTTCAAAAGACACCTTGGAAGCTTTTCATAGGGAGCTCAAAAAACTGATTTTAGAGATTTGTAATCCTGAAATTGATTTTATTGAGAAAGAGGTCCGGAAATTTTAATTGAGACATTCCCTTTTAATAATTTTGAAAGACCTATTTGTAAGTTAAACTCAACTTTCAATTATTAGCAAAATGAACAAAACAAAAAAAGCAACGCTTTCACGTTGCTTTTTCCTGTGGAGAAGATCGGGCTCGAACCGACGACCTCTTGACTGCCAGCCAAGCGCTCTAGCCAACTGAGCTACATCCCCAAATTTATTTTAATGAACGGCAAACTTACTATATTTTTCTATATATCCGCTTCAATTTTGCCTTTTAATTCTAATGATTAAAAGAAGTCTATTTTAATCCGCTCAAAACTAACACTGGCAATTTTGAACTATTAAAGTCTTTCTTTAGAATGGTATTATTTTCCCATATTTTGGTAAAAAAACCGCGCTTTCTGCGTACCACACATAACAAGTCTGGATTACTTACTTTATAGTTTTCCAAAACGCCCTGAAATGTTGTGGCATTTTCACTATAAATCGTGTTGTCCACCAAACTTGCCAATTCCGCGTTGACTTCAAAATCGCCTTCGTTGTGAAATGGTGTTTGCACCAAAAGCAATTCAATTTTGGACTTGAACTTATTTTTCATAGAAATTAAGGGATCTAAAACATCTTCTTTTTTAATAACAGCTGATTTTAAGGCTACTAAAATATTTTCGATGGGCGCAAACTTATAGTTTTCTGGAACAATCAACGCAGGAATATTTGTGCGCTTAATAATCTTACCTGAAGTTTTCCCTAAATAGACCTCTTCTTTGATAGAATTGGTTCTTGGCTCAATTAAAATCAAATCAATATCTGCCGTCTGACAAATCAATTCTATAGTATCTACCAATTTTCCTTTGAAGGTCTTTACAACGACCTCAACACCGGCAGTATCCACTTTTTCCACGTGTGCTTTTAAGAAAGCTAAACTTTCTCTCTCTAAGATATCATCAACTTTTATCATGGTGCCCGCCTTAGTGTAGACATTAAATATTTGAACAACATATAACTTTGCACCAAATGCCCTGGCAAAATCCACTGCATATTGCAAATGACTTACTGCATTATTTGACGTCCCTACTGGAACTAATATATTTTTCATATCTAAATTTAACACTAAATTTAGGCAAAAATAAACATTAAAATGATTCGGAAAGCGACTTCCTCAGATATTGAAAATATTATGCTCTTGACAAATGCCTGCGCCAAGAACATGACTAGCAAGGGCATCTATCAATGGAATGAGCACTACCCTAATGCCGAAGCCTTTCACAACGATATTAAACGTGATGAACTGTATGTATTGGCGCATGACCATAAAATCGTCGGTGTTATTGTAATTTCTACCTTTATGGATGATGTATACAAGCCTATAACATGGCTGACACCAAGTGGTAAAAATATTTATATCCACCGATTAGCAGTGGATCCCGAATACCAAGGACGAGGATTTGCTCAACGACTAATGGACTTTGCCGAAAAATATGCTTTAGATAATATGTATAACTCAGTCAGATTGGACACTTTTTCTCAAAACGAGAGAAACCAAAGATTTTACGAACGCCGTGGTTATAAGCGTTTAGGATCCATTTATTTTCCCAACAAAAGTGAACATCCGTTTTACTGTTATGAAATGGTTTTATAACTTAGAAATGTTATTTTGCCAAGCGAACAAAACAAGTACCTTTGGAACTATATATTTTAAAAAAAACTATGGAATTTCTTGAATTTATGAGTGGCAATGGCTTGTTTTTAGTATTAGCCGTGATATTGGTTGTTATTTATGTTTATAACCGAAGAAAAAAGAAGTAAGATTATCTAGTTTTTAACCACCCTGTAATGCTCAATCGTTCCGTTTTGACCGGCCTTACTTCGTGTTCAATAATCTGACTTTCAAAAATAACCACGCGACCCGGAAAAGGATAAATTATTTTTTCGACCTCCATGCCTTGGTCATCTAAATATAACACCAATTCCCCGCCATTCTCTGGCAACCAACCGGCCTCGTTCAAATAACACACAAAGGATAATTTGCGTCGGTCATCATTCTGAAAGGTATCAATATGACGTTTATAAAAGGTGCCTGTAGGATATAAAGCATAATGAAATTCTTTACGCAGAATCCCCAAAAAGCAGGTTTTATTCAAATAAGTGATTAGATGATTAATTTTATTAAAGAATAAGGATTCAGCCGCGTTGGTATGTGCTTCATCAATCCATAAAATGACATCGCCTCTTATAGACTTTACAATAATTTCATTGACTCTATTTCCAATTGCTGCTTTTTTAAAGACGTCTTCTTCATGTTTAGCGATTAAAGACTGTCTTAATACGGAAATCTCCTCTGCAGTGAAAAAATCTTCAACGACGGCATACTTTTGAGTCACAATATCGTTGATAATCCTCTCATATAAGGGATTTTCAACAAATTCAATATCTTCGAAAAGCGCGTTCATTTTATCATAACTATTTATTGACTTTGGATATAAAAAAGTGCCAAATTTCGATCAAATGTAATCTAAAATCAGATTCCTTTTACAAATTGAATATCTTTGCAATAAATTGACGTTATATGAGCAAAATTCGAATTACAAAGCAATTTTCTTTTGAAACTGGTCATGCCCTTTATGGCTATGATGGCAAGTGTAAAAATGTGCACGGACATAGTTACAAATTATCGGTCACGGTGTTTGGAACTCCAATTAGTGATACTTCCAACGTAAAATATGGGATGGTCATTGATTTTTCAGATTTAAAGAAAATCGTTAAAAGTGAAATTGTTGATGTTTTTGACCACGCTACGGTATTCAACAAAAACACGCCACATGTAGAATTGGCCAAAGAATTGGAAATTCGCGGCCACAATGTACTTTTGGTCGATTATCAACCTACTAGTGAAATGATGGTCATTGATTTTGCTGGGAAAATAAAAAAATATTTACCTGAAAACATTCAATTGCACTCTTTAAGACTTCAGGAAACTGATTCGAGTTTTGCAGAATGGTATGCGAGCGATAATTAAGTCCTCAGTGGGCAGTCCACAGTTAGCTGCGTTCACGAAACATTCGTAAATTCGTGGCTGTTTTCAATATCTCTATTTAATGAATATTCCAAAAGGAAAAAAAATATACTTTGCTTCTGACAATCATTTGGGAGCTCCTACTAAAGAAGAATCCTATCCACGCGAAAAAAAGTTCGTTGCTTGGTTAGACGAAATCAAGGAGGATGCTGCTGCCATTTTTTTGCTTGGCGATCTCTTTGACTTTTGGTTTGAATACAAAACGGTGGTTCCAAAAGGTTTTACCAGAACCTTAGGCAAGCTCGCTGAAATTAGTGACTCCGGAATTCCCATCTACTATTTCGTAGGCAACCACGATTTGTGGATGCATGGGTATTTTGAAGAAGAATTGAATATTGATGTCTTCCATAAACCAAAAGAGTTCATTTTTAATGACAAAACCTTTTTTATAGGTCATGGCGATGGTTTGGGGCCTTATGATAAAGGTTACAAACGCATGAAGAAAGTGTTTACCAATCCGTTTTTCAAATGGTGCTTTAGATGGTTACATCCGGATTTGGGCGTTAAAATTGCCCAACATCTTTCTGTTAAAAATAAATTGATTTCGGGAGATGACGATGCCAAATTTTTAGGAGAAGATAAAGAATGGCTGGTACAGTATTGCAAAAGAAAACTCCAAGACCAACATCGCGACTTTTTTGTTTTTGGACATCGACATCTTCCCATGGAGATTAAGTTAAACGAAAATTCTTCATATGTCAACTTAGGCGATTGGATCCAATATTATACCTATGGTGTTTTTGATGGTGATAAAATGGAACTAAAAACCTATTAAGTTTCCTTCTCATGCTCCTCCAAATCCTTCATGAGATCTAATTTTCTAAAGTATGGAGAGACGACTCCAGTAGTCACAACAGTTAATAAGGTCATGACGCCACCAAAAACGACGGCCGTCACTGTTCCCATGAGTTTTGCGGTCAATCCACTTTCAAAGGCGCCCAATTCATTGGAAGACCCAACAAACATGGAGTTCACCGAAGCCACACGTCCGCGCATATGATCTGGTGTTTTTAATTGTAAAATAGTTTGACGGATCACCATCGATACCCCGTCAGTAACGCCACTGAAAAACAAGGCCATCACGGAAATCCAGAAAATGGAAGACAAGCCAAACACAATAATACAAACGCCAAAGCCAAATATGGCGGTTAGGAGTTTCATTCCAGCATTTTTACTAATGGGAATATAAGCTGTAATCAACATGGTTAAAAAGGCACCGACTGCCGGCGCTGCTCTTAAAACGCCAAAACCTTCTGAGCCCACTTTCAGGATATCTTGTGCAAATATGGGTAATAAAGCCACGGCACCACCAAAAAGCACGGCCACCATATCTAGAGTTAAGGCACCTAAAACGGCTTTAGTCTTAAATACAAATTTGATGCCTTCCTTTAAACTTTGCATCACAGGTTCGCCAATTTTAGGATTTAAGATTGGTTTCTTAGAAATACGGAGCAAATTAATTAAAGCCATAAGCGCAAAGGCCATAATCAAGCACATGGACCAATGCACACCAATCCAACTAATGCTGAATCCAGCCAATGCAGGCCCAAGAACTGAACCTACTTGCCACGTGGAACTGCTCCAAGTTGCAGCATTGGGATATAATTTTTTTGGAACTATTAAGGCGATCAAAGAAAATACGGTGGGCCCTATAAACGCTCTGACCAATCCTCCCATAAATACTAAGGCATAAATACCGTAAAGAATCGTGTTTGTGGACCAATTTGCCACAACCATAGGCCAGGTCAATAAAAAGAGACCTAAGCTGATGACCGAAAAACCAATAATGCATTTGATCAGTAGCCCTCGTTTTTCATTCTGATCTACAATATGACCGGCGAACAAAGCTATTGAAAGTGCGGGAATAATTTCCATGAGTCCGATAAGACCAAGTGACCATGGATCTTTTGTTATGGAATAAACTTCCCATTCGATCACAACAAATTGCATGGACCATGCAAAAACAAGTGCAAAACGCACCAATAGAAACGTATTGAATTCCTTTATACGAAGGGCAGCGTAGGGGTCTTTTTTAACTGGTTTTTGTTTCATAGATATCAGACCTTTCGCAGTCAATGGATTTATAATCCTGAAAGGCGATTAATTTTAATAAGATAACCAAAGTTATAATTTTCTTTTTTCGTCAAATTCTGAATCAATTCTAAGATTTTAAATCTCTTAATTTCAATTGCAAACTCACAGTGCCTTGCCAGTGATTTTCGTCCACGGAATACACGGCTTTAAACGGTTTCTTGTTGGTAATTAATTCGCATTTATCTCCAAGATTAAAGCCGATGGCGACGATTCTATCCGAGTTATTCTGCTGGACGGTCACTCTTAAATGTTTATCATCTTCGCCAACACACTTGCCGTAACCGGTATCCTGCAAATTTTCAGTCATAAAAACAGGTGCCATATTTCCTGGTCCGAAGGGTGCAAATTGCTTTAGAATTCTGTAGAATTTCGGAGTAATATCTTTCAAATCGATGGGCATATCCACTCTGATTTCTGGAACCAACAACGCCCGATCGATGGTTTTGGAAACCTCATCTTCAAATGCTTGTTTAAACGCTTCATAGTTTTCTTCCTTGAGCGTTAAACCTGCGGCATATTTATGACCGCCAAACTGCTCAATATGTTCACTGCACGCTTCTAAGGCATTGTACACGTCAAATCCAGATACAGATCGTGCGGAAGCGGCCAATCTATCGCCACTTTTAGTAAACACCAAAGTTGGTCGGTAGTACGTTTCAATCAAACGCGACGCCACAATACCAATCACGCCTTTGTGCCAAGATTCTTGATAAACAACCGAAGTGAAGCGTTCGTGCTCCTCAGATTCTTCAATTTGCATTAAGGCTTCTTGAGTAATGAGCTGATCAGCTTCTTTTCGGTCGGTGTTGAATTGTTCAATTTGAAGCGCGTAGGTTTTTGCAAGTTCAGCATCTTCTTCAGTCAGCAAAGCCACGGCATGATTCCCGTGTTGCATTCGTCCTGCGGCATTTATTCTTGGCGCCACAATAAAAACGACATCGGTTATGGTCAACTCCGTTTTTTTAGTCTGATCAATAATGGCTTTAATTCCTGCACGCGGATTTTGGTTAATCACTTGCAATCCAAAATAAGCCAAAATCCTATTTTCTCCAGTAATAGGAACGATATCGGCACCAATCGCCATAGCAACCAAATCCAGATATTCGATTAAATCCTCAATGGTTTTGCCGTTTCTGGAAGCTAAAGCCTGAACTAATTTAAAACCCACACCACAACCGCACAACTCATCATAAGGATAAGAACAATCGTCTCGTTTTGGATCTAAAATAGCAACGGCATCAGGAAGTTCGGCACCTGGCCTGTGATGGTCGCAAATGATAAAATCGATACCTTTCTCTTTAGCATAAGCAACTTTATCGATGGCTTTGATACCACAATCGAGCGCTATAATCAGCGAAACATCATTGTCATGTGCAAAATCAATTCCTTTTATGGAAACGCCATAACCTTCCTCATAACGATCAGGAATATAAGTGGCAACAGCATCTGTTCTTGTTTTTAGATAGGACGACATTAAGGCCACTGAACTCGTTCCATCCACGTCATAATCACCAAACACCAAAATATTTTCCCCGTCGGCAAATGCTTTTTCAATGCGTTCCACGGCCTTGTCCATATCCTTCATTAAAAAAGGATCATGTAACTCATCAAGACTTGGCCTAAAAAACTGTTTGGCGTCTTCATAAGTCTCAATGCCACGTGAAAGCAATAAGGACGCAATGGCATCCTCCACTTGAAGTGCCTCACTCAAATGCTTTACTTTAGAAAGTTCTGGTTTTGGTTTTAGAGTCCAACGCATTTTTTAGTTTCAAGTTTCGGGTTTGAAATGTTTCAAGTTTAGTATTTATTAGACCTGACAGGTTTTCCGCCTGCGCTGAAGCTTCGGCGGACAAGTAAAAACCTGTCAGGTCTTGATCCAAACTATTTATTTATTATGATAATGTATTGACGTGTTTACTTTGGCAAATTTCCGGAACATTTCCATAACGCCACAATATTTCTCGATGGATAAATCGACTGCTTTTTTAATTTTATCTTCGTTTAAGTTTTCGCCATAAAAGTGATATTCTACAGAAACGGTATGGTAAATTTTTGGATGCTCTTCGGTCAATTGGCCATAAGTATCCATTCTGAAATCTGAAATCTGAACTTTCATTTTGTCCAAAACAGATACCACGTCTAATCCTGAACATCCCGCCAAAGCAGAAAGCATCATAGCTTTTGGGCGTAATCCAGAATTATGGCCGCCGTGTTCTTCAGAAGTATCCATAAAAAGGGTTTTTCCGCTTGGGTTATCGGATTCAAATTGTGAGTTGCCTTTCCAGTGCGTGATGACTTTATCTTCCATTTGTATAAGTTTTAAGTTAAAAAGTATTTGAAGTGCCAAGTACTTCTAAGGTTATATTCTTTTATCCAAAAATACCACTAAATATTAAGATTAGGCCTTCTAGGAAAGCGCAATATATTTAGTGTCAAAAAGAAATTGATAATTTACAAAACCTAACAAAGTTTGTTATGAAATTTTCAAAAATTCATGTTCTTTGATAATCAAAAAGATTAGCTAAACCATAATTTGGGTCAAGTCACGTCACAGTAATATTCTGTGCACCGATTTATTTTAGCGTTAAAATGGAAAATCATGAATACACCTGGGAAAACTTTTACTTATTTATTTATAATAATAATTCTAATTTTAGAAATAATGAAATCTGTCAGAATTTGCCAACTTAAAGAGGTAGAATCCCCAACAATTGAATCGATTGGAAATTATGAAATGAAATCAAAAATAGATTATCTAAAAAGCACAGATTCCATCATAAAGATCAACAAGCCTAATTGAAAATTATTTATAATCCAATTTAAGAATTCAGGATAGCTTTGATTGCTAGATTCAACTCCGGCACAACCTCCTTCTCAAACCATGGATTCCGAGTCAACCAAAACCGATTTCTCGGACTTGGATGCGGCAATGGAAAATAGTTAGGTAAGTATTCTTGATAATTATCTACCGTTTCCGTCAAGGTTTTCTTCGCATCTTTCTTCAAATAATAACTTTGAGCATACATTCCAATCAACAATACGAGTTCAACATTGGGCATAAATTCTAATAACTGTTCATGCCATTGTGGAGCGCATTCTGAGCGCGGTGGTAAATCGCCACTTTTACCTCTACCGGGATAACAGAAGCCCATCGGCACAATGGCGAACAATTTCTCGTCATAAAACTGTTCGTTCGTCACGCCTAGCCATTTTCTCAATTGTTTGCCACTGGCATCATCCCATGGAATTCCAGAAGCGTGCACTTTAGTGCCAGGCGCTTGACCAATAATCATAATCTTGGCATCGGCATGAGCAGTCACTACCGGCCTTGGTCCAAGTGGCAAATGAGCTTTGCACGTACTACAGTTTCTTATATTTGAGAGCAAATCCTTCATAACTTATCGTCTCCTATTTTCATTCTCCATCATCTTTTTTAAGTCCATGCTAAAAGAAGGATACGACATGATCATATGCTTAAATGCCTTAACGGTCATTTTATTATATATTGCCGTGGCGAAAACGTTGATACTCTCATTGGCTTCAGGACTCAACAGATGCGCGCCCACAATTTCGTCAGTGCGCTCATTCACTAAAATAGTGTAGGCATAAGTATCCTCATTTTCCTTTTTCGCATTGTACCAACCGCTGCAATCGCCTTGATAAACCTTGACGTTTTTATATCGCGACTTGGCTTCTTCCTCCAAATAACCGACGGATGACAAATTTGGAGTTGTAAAAACGGTTGAAGGCACACAGGGCACATCCAAAGTTTTCGAGTTCTCCTTGACGACATTGTTCCCGACAATATATCCCTGTAACCCAGATAAAGGCGTCAATGGCAAGGATTTATTCGAAACATCGCCACAGGCATAAACCTTTGGATTGGATTTGCTTTGTAGATGATCATTAACCACAATACCGTTGTCATCGGCTTCAATCCCAGCTTTATCCAAATCGAGCACAGCAATTGATGGCACTCTTCCCGTCGCATTAATTACTTTTTTGGATTTATGGGTTTTGGACTCGCCGTCTTGATTATAGGAGACTTTTAAATTCTTTTTTAGTTTTTTAAGCGCAGCGACCTCAGCATTAAAAACAAATTTAATTCCTAAACTTTTTAATTTCCCTATTAATTTTTCAACCAAATACGGATCAAAATCTGCAAGAGCATTATTTTCCTTTTCGACAATTGTGACCTTACAACCTAACGTCGCCAACATACAGGCAAATTCCATAGCGATATAACCTGAGCCAATAAACGTGACGGATTTTGGAATTTTCTTCCAGTTGAGAATGTCCTCACTTACCTTTAAATATTCTTTGCCTTCAACATCTAATGGCCTTGGAATATTTCCGGTAGCGATCACAAAATAATCAGCAGATATCACCTTCCCTTCTAATTCGACCTCATTGTCACTGATAAATTTAGGCGAATGATGGTAAAGTGACATGCCTAAATCGGTTAACTTTTGTTCAGTATTTGGTGGAATTGGATCAGAAAACGATCGTTTAAACTTCTGAACTTTTTTCCAGCTCAGCTTTGGCTTTTCCTCAACTCCGAACCCTTTTAAATTCTGGCTTTTATAGAGGAGTTCTGAAAACTGAAGCATGATGCGTTTGGAATCACAACCTCTGTTGGCGCAAGTACCACCAAATTCCCTATTGTCCGTAATGGCAACGTTTAAGTTTTGAGCTCTACAAATTTCTGCAGCGGTTTGTCCTGCGACGCCACTTCCAATAATCAAAACGTTATAATGCTTTTTTTTCATAATCTTCTTATCTGAGCAAAAAGATACTGAAGTTTTAAGCAGAAAATGTTATGAAAAATCTAAAGTTTGAAATGCGCTAAGATTTATGCTTTCCAGCAACAACGATCACAATTTCGCCTTTTGCAGGTTTTGCAGTGAAGTGTTCGAAGACTTCTTTTGCAGTTCCTCTAACGGTTTCTTCATAGAGTTTCGTCAATTCCCTCGATACGGAAATTGAGCGATCTTCGCCAAAATACTCGCAAAAATGAGCTAAGGTTTTAAGAAGTTTGTGTGGACTTTCATAAAAGATAATTGTTCGGGTTTCTGCCGCCAGAAGTAGTAATCGGGTTTGTCTCCCTTTTTTAACCGGCAAAAAACCTTCAAACACAAATTTGTCGTTTGGCAATCCACTATTGACCAGCGCCGGGACAAAAGCAGTTGCACCTGGCAGACAATCCACTTCAATATTATTTTCAATACAGGCACGCGTCAATAAAAATCCTGGATCAGAAATGGCAGGCGTTCCTGCATCACTAATTAATGCCACTGTAGTACCCGATTTGATCTTTTCAATCAAATGCTCCACCGTTCTATGCTCATTGTGCATGTGATGCGATTGCGCAGGCGTTCCAATTCCATAATGCTTAAGGAGTTTACCAGAAGTACGCGTGTCTTCGGCCAAAATTAAATTAACTTCTTTTAGAACCTCAACAGCCCGAAAAGTCATATCCTTTAAATTTCCTATAGGTGTGGGTACGATGAATAATTTGCTCATTAATTAATCGAACTTGCCTTCTATAATAGTCATAAAACGCGCTTCAACATCTTCCTTTCCTAACCAACCATTATAGTCTGGCTTCACAATATTTTGAATTAAATTCTCAGCTTCACCAAAAGAACTTGACGTATTGATTTGAGAAAGTACGCGTTCATAATCTTCACGTTCGCCATCAAAAAGATACTTTATAAAAGCAATTTTATCATTTAAACCAATATTAAGACCGTGTTTAAGTTTGTCGTTCAGAGATTTTTTGTGAGGATCCTGAGATTTTGAAGACGGCACCGGATCAAAAACTGGCATGTTTTTAAAATCGGCAGTCAAGGAATCAAAATCATTTTTGGACTCTACTATTTTGACCTCCTCAACCTTATTCTCTTCAGCTTTAGCTTCTTCAATTCTGGACTCTTCAACTTTAGTTTCCTTATTTTTGGTTTCTTCAAATTGAGAAAGCGGCTCGTCAAAAAGCGCATCAATTGCATGGGCTTCATGTGGCATTTGCGCCACAATATCCTTAATCTTCTCCATGACGGGCTCCATGATGCCATCATCTTCTATTTCATCAAGGTTGACATAAATTCTATCGCCACGTTCAATATTATCACTCACTTCATTATTGAAAGCTACATCCAACATGTCAAAAAATGACGAATCAACGCCAATAGTCGGCGAATTTTGTTCTAAATTTTCATGGGCAAATTTCAAAACACTTAGTTTTTCATATAAAAGACCGGTCTCACGATGAAGCTCAATCACATTCTCTCTACCCTTCAGTTTTAGAATTCGATGTGCAATGCTCATTAGTTCAGACTCCAACTTCTTCTTCATAACTTTTAACTTTAATTCGATTTTATACTTTTGATTTTTAATAAATTTGCGCCACCTTTATAGAATACAAAGGTAAGCTTTGTTAAGTGTTAAAATTACAAAATGTTTCTTGAAAATACAGTAAATCCTAAAGAACAATTTGGGTGGATTGAGGTTATTTGTGGCTCTATGTTTTCGGGAAAAACCGAAGAATTGATCAGGCGTCTTAAGCGTGCGCAGTTTGCAAAACAAAAAGTTGAAATTTTTAAACCTGCCGTCGATGTGCGGTATGACGATGCTTTCGTGGTATCTCATGATGCCAATGAAATCCGTTCTACGCCGGTTCCTGCCGCGGCTAATATTCCTATTTTAGCTGATGGTTGCGATGTGGTGGGCATTGATGAAGCTCAGTTTTTTGATGATGAAATCGTCCGGGTTTGCAATGATTTGGCAAATAAGGGCGTTAGAGTTATCGTTGCCGGATTAGACATGGATTTTAAAGGCAATCCCTTTGGCCCAATGCCAAACTTGATGGCCACGGCTGAATATGTCACTAAGGTTCATGCTGTTTGTACCCGCACCGGAAATTTAGCACAGTATAGCTACAGAAAAGCTAAAAGCGATGCCTTAGTACTTTTAGGAGAAGTGGAAGAATACGAACCCTTAAGTCGTGGCGCATTTTACAAAGCAATGGCCCATGACAAAGCAAGAAACATGAAAGTCAAAGACGCCCAAGAACTTATCCCAAAACCCAAAAACCCCAATGCCTAAAGCGCAAGAAACCGTACTCGAAATTGATCTTTCTGCCTTAAAACACAATTTTGAATACCTCAAATCCAGATTAAATAAGAACACCAAATTTTTAGCTGTTGTCAAGGCATTTGCCTATGGCAACGACGCTGATGAAATCGCACTTTTTCTGCAAAACTTGGATGTCGATTATTTTGCGGTGGCGTATACTAATGAAGGTGTTGCCTTAAGAAATGCAGGAGTCACAAAACCTATTTTAGTATTGCATCCGTTGCCTATCGGTTTTGAAAACCTTATAAAACATGGTTTGGAACCCAGTATTTATAATGCAAAAGTACTCCATGAGTTTTTACAGGTTGCTTCTGATAAAAAGCAAAAACACTATCCTATTCATCTCAAATTTAATACAGGACTCAACAGATTGGGTTTTTCTGAAGATGATATCGAAAGACTCTATTCAAAGGTAAACACGTCGGAAGCTGTTGAAGTTAAATCGATTTTTTCACATTTGGCGGCCAGTGAAGATTTGAAAGAAAAGGAATTCACACTGCAACAAATAGCGTCGTTTAAAACTATCACAGAAAAGTTTACAACGATTTTCGGCTTTCAACCGATGCTGCATTTAAGTAATACCTCTGGCATTTTAAACTATCCGGAAGCTCATTTGGATATGGTACGCAGTGGAATTGGTCTTTATGGCTTTGGCAATTCTGAAAAAGAAAACAAACATTTCAGACCTATTGCTTCGCTTAAATCGGTTATTTCACAAATACATGAAATTCCAGAAGGCGAAACGGTTGGCTACAATCGTGCCTATAAAAGCAAATCATTAATGAGAACGGCCACTATTCCCATTGGTCATGCCGATGGTATTGGCAGACAATACGGGAACGGAAAAGGATTCGTCATTATTAATGAGAAAAAAGCACCAATCATTGGTAATGTTTGCATGGACATGATTATGGTTAATGTTACAGACATTAATTGCGAGGAAGGCGACGAAGTTATTGTATTTGACGCTTTGCATACTGCTGAAAACCTAGCGAGTTGTGCAAACACCATATCATATGAATTAATTACAGCTATTTCCCAACGTGTTAAACGAGTTATCAAAAAATAATTTCTTATGAATAATTTAACTTTTATATAATTTTATTACCTTCGTTACTAAACAGTTAACCAAATATACCTATTATGTGGAAAGACTTTAAAGATTTTATTATGACCGGCAACGTCATTGACTTGGCAGTTGCGGTTCTTTTGGCTGGAGCTGTTGGCTTGGTTGTCAATGGTTTTGTCACCGACATTATGATGCCAATCGTAGGTTATTTCTCTGGAGGCATGGATTTTTCAAACATGTTCATCTCCTTAGATGGAAAAGAATACGCCTCTTTAGCCGCTGCAAATGAAGCTGGAGCAGCAGTAATTGCTTATGGTAAATGGATCAACTCCATCATCAATTTAATAATTGTTGGTTTCGTATTATTTATGATTGTTAAAGCCTACGCTAAGGTAAGAGCTAAAAAAGTAGTTGCTCCTGCACCTCCTGCTGGTCCTACTGAAATCGATTTATTGAAAGAAATCAGGGATGCATTAAAAAAATAATCGCGCTACTCCCATATTCTAACTTAAGCCCGATTTTCAAAAAATCGGGCTCTTTTTTTTATATCAGGTTTTTTAAATACATTGAATTAATGGTTAATTTAGCAACTTAAAAATTTTTAATTATGAAAGTAGCTGTTGTTGGTGCCACTGGAATGGTGGGCGAAGTAATGTTAAATATCCTTGAAGAACGTAATTTTCCATTTACGGAATTGATCCTGGTAGCTTCAGAAAGATCGGTTGGCAAGGAAATTACCTTTAAGAATAAAACCTACAAGGTCATAGGATTAGCTGAAGCAGTTTTAAAAAAACCAGATATCGCTTTCTTTTCTGCAGGCGGAACCACCTCATTAGAATGGGCTCCAAAATTTGCAGAAGCCGGCACGACGGTTATTGACAATTCCTCCGCTTGGCGCATGGATCCTTCAAAGAAATTGATCGTTCCAGAAATCAATGCACATCTGCTAACTAAGGACGATAAAATCATTGCTAACCCAAACTGTTCAACCACTCAAATGGTCATGGTTTTGGCACCGCTTCATAAAAAATATAAAATCAAAAGAGTGGTCGTTTCTACCTACCAATCCATCACAGGAACTGGGGTAAAGGCAGTAAAACAACTGGAAAATGAGTTGGCTGGCATTACAGGAGAAATGGCTTACCACTACCCAATACATAAGAATGTCATTCCACATTGTGACGTGTTTGAAGAAAACGGCTACACAAAAGAGGAGATGAAGTTAGTTCAGGAAACTCAAAAAATTCTTGAAGACCGATCGATCGCAGTAACGGCAACCGCTGTAAGAGTACCAACGCAAGGCGGGCACAGCGAAGCGGTTAATATCGAATTTGAAAATGATTTTGACGTTACTGAAGTTCGTAAATTACTAAGCCAAACTCCTGGCGTTGTGGTTCAAGATAATACGGATGTCAACACTTATCCTATGCCTATATATGCCAACGGAAAAGACGATGTTTTTGTGGGACGTATCAGACGTGACGGCTCACAAGCTAACTCATTAAATCTATGGATTGTAAGTGACAACCTAAGAAAAGGTGCCGCTACAAACACCATTCAAATTGCTGAATATTTAATTGAAAGACATCTTGTTTAATCAGATGGTTTTGAAAAAAGAATACTATTATTAAGAAATAGATGTCTTAACATTATATTAAAAAAGCTCTTACACCTGTTTGTAGGGGCTTTTTTGTTTATTTTTGGAACTCAACATTTAACACGTTTACTTTTATGAAAAAATTAGCGCTTGCAATGGTCGTTCTTACTACAATTACCGCTTGCAAAAATGAAAACGAACTTAAAAAATCCAATGCGATTGCTGTGACTTATCCTGAAACCAAAACGGTGGATACCGTTGATACTTATTTTGGAGTACAAGTAAATGATCCCTACCGCTGGCTTGAAGATGACAGAAGTGAAGAAACCGGAGCATGGGTAAAAGCTCAAAATCAAGTTACGGGCGATTATTTAGCACAAATCCCATACCGTCAAGAATTGAAAGATCGATTGACAGAAATTTGGAACTACGAAAAAATCGGCGCTCCTTTCGTTGAGGGCGATTATACTTATTATTACAAAAATGATGGTTTACAAAACCAATCGGTTATATACAGAAAGAAAACTGGAGAAGATAACGATGAGATCTTTTTAGATCCGAATACGTTTAGTAAAGACGGCACCATTTCATTGGGGGGTCTTAATTTCTCTAAAAACGGAAAACTTGCTGCTTATCAAATTTCTGAAGGCGGAAGCGATTGGCGTAAAGTCATTATTTTGGATGTCGACACCAAAAAACAAATTGAAGATACACTTGTCGATGTTAAATTCAGCGGTATTTCATGGAAGGACAACGATGGCTTTTATTACTCAAGCTATGACAAACCTAAAGGCAGTGAGCTTTCAGCTAAAACTGATCAACACAAGCTTTTCTACCATAAATTAGGAACGTCACAAAAACAAGACCAATTGATTTATGGTGGCACTGCTGAGCAAAAACACCGTTATGTTGGTGGTGGCGTTACTGAAGATGGTAAATATCTATTCATCTACCCAAGAAGCTCTACCTCTGGCACAAAGCTATTAATGCAAGATTTATCACAGCCGAATGGTAAAATGATTACCATTTTAGATAATACCGATACCGATACCAGCGTCATTGAAAACGTAGGAAGCACGCTTTATTTAATCACCAATAAAAATGCGCCAAATCAAAAAATCGTCACTGTTGATGCTTCAAATCCAAGTCCAGAAAACTGGAAGGATTTCATTCCTGAAACAGAAAATGTATTGAGCGTTTCTACTGGTGGTGGTTATATTTTTGCCAGATATATGGTGGATGCTGTTTCTAAAGTATTGCAGTATGATTATGACGGCAAGTTGAATAGAGAAATCAAACTTCCAGGGGTTGGAAGTGCTGGCGGTTTTGGTGGTAAAAAAGAAGATAAAACACTCTATTTTTCCTTCTCTAACTATATCACTCCAGGTACTATCTATACTTTGAATCCTGAAAGTGGTGTTTCTGCAGTTTATAAAAAACCAGCTATCGATTTCAATGCCGACAATTTTGAAAGCAAGCAAATATTCTACACTTCAAAAGACGGTACTAAAATACCAATGATCATTTCTTATAAAAAAGGTGTCAAACTTGATGGTAAAAACCCAACCATTTTATACAGTTACGGCGGATTTAATATTTCTATGACTCCTGGATTTAACATTGCCAATGCGGTCTGGATGGAACAAGGCGGTATTTATGCCGTTCCTAATATCCGTGGTGGTGGAGAATATGGCAAAAAATGGCATGATGCCGGTACCAAAAAAGAAAAGCAAAATGTGTTTGACGATTTTATCGCTGCCGCAGAATATTTAATTGACAACAAATACACGTCGTCAGATTATTTAGCGATTCGTGGAGGATCAAACGGCGGATTGTTAGTTGGTGCAACCATGACCCAACGCCCAGATTTAATGAAAGTAGCACTTCCAGCGGTTGGCGTATTGGATATGTTACGTTACCACACCTTTACATCAGGAGCTGGTTGGGCTTATGATTATGGAACATCTGAAGATGACAAAGAAATGTTTGAATATTTAAAAGGCTATTCCCCTATCCACAACGTTAAAGAAGGTGTGGCATATCCTGCAACGATGATCACCACAGGCGATCATGATGACCGCGTGGTTCCTGCGCATAGTTTTAAATTTGCGGCCGAATTACAGAGCAAACAAACTGGCGACAATCCAACGTTGATCAGAATTGAAACCGATGCTGGCCATGGTGCCGGAACTCCTGTAAGCAAGACCATTGAAGAGTATGCTGATATTTTCGGTTTTACGCTTTACAATATGGGCTATGAGGTGCTTCCTAATAAAACCAATGCAAAAATAAAAGGATAAATAATTCAGAATTGATTTCAGACCTGTCAGTTCCGAAGTATCGGAAGTGACAGGTTTTTATTATAAAATTACCATGCTAAAAGTCGATAACCTTACCTTTTCTTATAATACAAAAAACACAGGTTCCCCTGTCCTTAGTAATATCAACTTTTCGGTAAATAGAGGCGAACATGTTTCTATTATTGGCGAAAGCGGCTCCGGAAAATCCACGCTTTTAAAATTGCTTTACGGCGAATATGATTTGAACGAAGGTTATATTTTTTGGGAAGACACCGAAATTTTAGGCCCAAAATACAATCTTGTGGTAGGCTATGATTTTATGAAATATGTCGCACAGGAATTCGATTTAATGCCGTTTATAACGGTTGAAGAAAACATTGGCAAACACCTGTCCAATTTCTTTCCAGAAGAAAAAAAAGAACGTGTGGCAGAACTTTTGGAAGTGGTTGAATTAACCGATTTCGCAAAAACGAAAGTGAAGACCTTAAGTGGCGGACAAAAACAACGTGTGGCCTTGGCAAGAGCTTTGGCAAAAAAGCCCGAAATCATCTTGTTGGACGAACCCTTCAGTCATATTGATAACTTTCAGAAACAATCCTTACGCAGAAGCGTATTTAATTATTTAAAAGAAAAAAACATCGCCTGTATTGTGGCTACGCACGACAGTGAAGATGTGTTGGGATTTGCGGATAGAATGATTGTTCTGCACGATTCAATCGTTATGTCCAATAAATCGCCTCAGGAACTTTATAAAAACCCAGAAATGCCCTTAACCGCATCCTTTTTTGGCGAGTTTAATCTCCTCAATGATGACATCATCTATGCACATCAACTTAAAATTGTTGAGAAATCAGATTTAAGAGTTGATGTCTACCATAATTATTTTAAAGGCCACTATTATTTGATTGAAGCGCATACAGAGGATGATATTATTTATTTTGAGAATCGAACTGCATTAGAAATAAACTCAAAAGTCTTTCTTGAAATTCTCAAACGGCAATAGCCAAGGCTCCAAAATGACCGTGATGCGTGAGCGATAATTGAGCTGCTAATAAGCGACCGTTGCTATAAAAATGTGGGACGCCATTGTCATTTTTAATGATTGCAAGAGTTTCTTGAGACAGGTTCATCCATAGGGCATAAGCCGTAACAGCCTTCTGATTGCTTTGCTGATTTTGCAGATTAGAATCCGCATTTAAGAACTGAAATACTTCAGAAATATAACGCTGCTCTAAAAAAGCCGTTGTTTGAATGAACTTCTCCGTTGATTGAGAAACTGTAGGGATCACTTTATTATCAAAGACAACATATCCTTTAGTGGCATTCGTGGTAAAACAGCAAAAATCCTTCGGATTAAAACGAACCATACCATCGGCTCTCGAAATGATTTTATAAGCACTTTCCTTCATGCTCCATAAACGCCAGATGTTTTGAAATCGATTCCCGTCTGACAGAATAAAGTCCTGTTCCTCCTTAATAAAAAGCTTGTCCAAAAATCGTTGTTCTTGCCATCGGGAATTACATTTCGCAAACTCCAAATCGACAATATCGTTGCCAATCATTAGCTGGCAATTTTTGAGGTTACGATCGCCATGGCCGCCTTAACGGAAAGCATTTGTTCCATCTCTTCATTTTCGATCCGAATATCAAAGGCATCTTCCACATCCAAAATCACATCCACTAAATTGGCAGAATTAATTTTTAAATCGCCCACAAACGTCGTGTCTTCTGACAGATTTTCAAAAGCTTCTTCATCTTGAACATAGGGTTCGACAATGGCTTTTAATTTGGCAATTAAGTCTTCTTTTTTCATGCGATTCTATGTTCTTAATATAGTTGGAAATTTCTATATCTATTAGTTAATTATACCTTTTAAAGATAATACATGCATTGACATCTCCAAAACCGAAACTTGCTTTTGCGGCAATATTCAGTTCTTTTTCTATCATTTTTTTGGGGATTTTTTCTTCAGCAATGCACTCTAGAATTTCCGGATGCACATCGTCACAATTGATATTTGGAAAAACAAACTGCTCCTTTAACTGTAAGACTGTCGCCACACTTTCGATGCTTCCGGCGGCAGCGAGACAATGCCCAACCATCGACTTTAAAGAATTGACATAAGGAAAATCGGCCCCTTTTCGATCTAATGCTATCGTCCAGTTTTCAATTTCGAGACTGTCTTTGGAAGTCGCAGTCAAGTGCCCGTTGATGGTATCAATATCTTCTGATTTAATCCCTGAACTTTCAATTGCTTTTATGATACAGCGTTGAACAGCCTCCGCATTCGGCGCGGTCAAAGTGCCACCATTACGTTGTCCGCCAGAATTGACATGACCACCTAAAACTTCGGCATAAATTGGAACACCACGTTCCAAAGCGCTTTCTAAAGATTCCAAAACTAGCGCGCCTGCACCACTGCCAGGCACAAAACCGCTTGCCGAAGCGCTCATTGGGTGTGAGCCTTCTTCTGGCGTATCGTTGTGCTTATAAGTCATGACCCGCATGGCATCAAATCCGCCCCAAATATAAGGGCCATCATCACTGCAACTGCCCACCAACATCCGTTTGGCCTGTCCGTTTTTAATCCGTTCAAAACCCATTAAAATAGCTTCCGTTCCAGTAGAGCATGCCGAAGAATTGGTCGTAACCTGATTCCCCAAACCTAAAATACCACCAAGATAAGCGCTAATACCACTGGCCATCGTTTGTAAAACGACGGTGCTTCCCAAACGTTTCACTTCTCCGGCATCCAATTTATAAATGGCTTCCCTGAATTTTTCAACACCTGAAGTTCCAGTTCCAAAAACACAACCACTGTCATAATCGAGTTCACTTTCGGGATCGATTTCGAGACCTGCATCCTTCCACGCATCCATTCCCGCCATACAGCCGTATAAAATGCCAGAACTATTAAATCCTCGCAGTTGCAATGCTGTGAGATATTCTAGCTTTTTTTCTTCGGAAACTTGAGGAATACCACCAATACAACAGGAAAAATTAAGATCTGCTAGATTTTGATGAAAGGTAATTCCTGAAATGCCCGATTTGATAGCATTTTGGAACACCTCCAAACCAACACCATTTGGCGCAACAACTCCCATTCCTGTGATGACGACTCTATTCATGTTTACTTCCCACGAAGGTGGGAATCTCATTAATTAAATATTACAATTTAAATTCTATAAAGCTTTTATCCCTGGTTAAAACTATTTCCACGGAAAGCGGTCACTAGACTTTGAGTTTATATTAAAATATTATAGATTAAAACAAATCATTCATAAATGTAGTTTTGTTATTCTAAACTTCAAGATTCCTGCCTTCGCAGGAATCCATCATTCCCGAAATCCTTCCTCTGCATACCAAATCTCTTTTTTCATTATACATTTTCACTTTGCACTTCAACTTATTAAACCGAAACACTTCTTTTTCTGAAACAACGGTCACTTTTTCGCCAGGAAAAACCGGTAAATAAAAATCGATTTGACTTGAAGTCAATGCAATTTGTGGCTGAAAATTTTCAGAAATTTGATCTTTCATCAGATAAATCCCTAGGCAAACAACGCCTATTTGCGCCATACACTCGGTTAAAATAACACCGGGTGTTATTGGTTTATCCTTAAAATGTCCTTTATAAAAATATTCGGTTTTTTTAAAGATATAATGACCTGTGATGCCTTCATCAGAAACCACATCAAGGCCATCCACAAATTGAAATGGCGGTTGATATGGTAATAGATTGATGATTTGTTCTTTTGTCATTTTATTCAGAAACCTTTCAGGTTTTAAAAACCTGAAAGGTTGTTATTTTTTATGAAATATGTTCGCCACCATCTACAGGAATCACGCAACCATTAATCCAGGTTGCCTCATCTTTACTCAACAGATAAACCGCATTGGCCACATCTTCTGGCGTCGTCAGGCGTTTAAAGGGGTTTCTCTGCCATGAATGGGCTTTAAGTTGTTCGCTGCCTGGAATCATTCGTAAAGAGGCCGTGTCCGTCACGCCAGCCTGAATGCAGTTGGCACGAATTCCGAAGGGCGCAAATTCCAAGGCAATATTTCGCGTAATCGCTTCCAATGTTACTTTTGCTGCAGAAACTGCCGCATAATTTTTCCAGGCTTTGGTATTTCCCTCACTCGTAAAACTTATAATTCGTGCATCTTCAGCAAACAAATTTGAATTGAAAATTGCTTGCGTCCAGTCGTATAAACTGATGGCCATGGCGTTGATCGTCAAATTGAAATCGTCCGTGTTTAAAATGGGCAGATTTTCTGAAAGCATCGGTTTTAAATTGCCTTTGGCGACACTGTGAACCAAAGTGCGAATTCGGCCATTTTCTCCTAAAATCACTTTTAATTCTGAAAGCATTTCATTGCGTTTTTCCACTTTAAATGCATCTGCATTGAATGCTTTAAATTGCACCCCAGTTTTACGAATGCTATCAAATTCCATTTCGATAGCTTCTTGTTGCGCTCTCGGATTGCGATGGACAATACAGATATTCATGCCATGTTGCGCCAACTTTTTAGCCGTTGACAAACCCAAACCACTAGAGCCACCCAAAATGAGCGCCCAATAATTTTTATCCTCAAATTCCTTAGTCATCATATTTCCCACGTCAGTGAAACTCACATTAGTTACCATTTTAATAAAATGCGTTGTGCTGAAAATCCAGGTCCGAAGCTCAACATCAATCCGATATCGCCTCCAGGCAGATTTTTATCCATAAAACGTTCTAGCACATAAAGCACCGTAGCACTACTCATGTTGCCATACAATTTAAGCACTTCTTTGGTATCTTCAATATTTTTTCCCAAGGAACCGAACAAGTCTTCAACGGTTTGAACAATTTTTTTCCCTCCCGGATGAAAAATAAGATGATCAACATCTTCAATAGTCATTTGATTACGCTCTAAAAATGGGCGGACAATTTGTGGAAAATGACTCGAAATAGTTTCGGGAACCGCTTTGTCCAAAATCATTTGTAAACCGGTATTAACCAATTTAAAACCCATCATTTGTTCGGCGTCATAAAAATGGTACATGGCTTCATCAAGGATTTCTGGGCCTTCTTCATCTTCATAAGACGACAAAATCACGCTAGCCGCACCATCACCAAAAATTGCGGCACTTACAATGTTGGCCATAGAATAATCATCGAGTTGAAAAGTTGCGGTGGGCGATTCTACTGCAATAACTGCTGCACGTTTATTTGGGTTTGCCTTTAAAAAATTCTTAGCATAAATAATTCCCGAAACGCCAGCGGCACAGCCCATTTCAGTGACTGGCAAACGCACAATATCCTGGCGCATTTTTAATTTATTGATGAGATAAGCATCTAAAGATGGAATCATAATCCCAGTGCAACTTACTGTGATGATGTAGTCAATATCAGTAGGCTGAAGCTTTGCTTTTTCTAAAGATTTCAAGAGCGCTTGTTCGCCCAACTTGATGACTTCGCGAACATAAATATCATTTTTTTCTTGAAAGGAACTATTTAAAAAAACTTCCTCAGCATCCATAATAGAGTAACGGCGATCCACACCAGCATTCTCAAACAATTTGATCACTTTCCGTTGAAAGCGTTCTTCCTGCCCGGTTAACCACAAATTCAAATACGGAATAATATCCTTGGTTTCTCGAGTGTATTTTGGTAATTGCTTGGCGACTGTTATTATTTTTACTTTCATGTTTTGACACTAATTTCACTAATTATCTCAAATAAATACGCTCATAGAATTGACCTGTATTTCACAAATTCCATATCTTCCTCTCTTCCTTTTTCAACTCGTCAACTCGTCAACTCCTCAACTCCTCAACTCCTCAACTCATAACTTTTGAACTCCACAAAACCCACTGATAACGAAACGCCCATTTCCATTTCAATTGATACCTGATGTTCAGTTGTTTTGATAAAGCGACAAGCTCTTTTCTTTTAAAACCTCGCAACACTGAAGTCAATCCGTCTTCAATGATCATTTTATTTGTAATAGGAATAGTAATCAACTTAAATAGGTAATAAGCCAATCGATGCCTTTGCAAATCATTGACGACAACACCTATTGTGGCCGTTTTTAATAGATGTTTCAATAATTGTAACACTTGTGTTTCCTTAAAATGATGGAGGAATAAAGTGGTTATCACCACATCATAATGTATCGCTTTGAATTCATCTGAAAACACATCTACATGCACAAACCTGATATTTTCATAGTCTTTGGATAAAGTTTCGGCATAATCCGTGGCATTTTTATTGGCATCCACGCCAATCAGTTGAAAATTATAACCTTCTTTTTCTCCGAATGCAGCAATACTTCTTAAGATATCGCCACCGCCACAACCTAAATCGACGATCGTAATAGGAATATCTTTGGAATGATTTTTTAATAAGATTTTAAGGCCATCAAGCGTCACGCCATTACCACCGAGCAATTTATTAATGATCGCCAATTTGTCGAGCGCATCGTGAAGCATGACGCCATCAATGGAAAAATCGTCCATGATTTCAACTGCTTCGGTGCGATAAGTGGTATCAACTAAAAAACTCATTTTATAGACATCGGTTTTCCATGGGTTTGTTTGATAATCAGTGGTACTAAAAACGGCATTATTTTGAGCATCCTTAGTGATATTTCTGACAATGTGCTATTATTAAACAAATTGGCGACGACATGACCAACTTTTAAGCGGTTTTGAAATGCATTGTTCCATGCTTTTTGATAGGACGCTTCCAATACATCCCTTGAGGTTATTTTTTTATTAAGGTAATCAATTATCAGTTCGGATGCTATTTGCGCACTTCTAAGCGCCATGCTCATGCCATTGCCACAAAGCGGATGAATCATGCCTGACGAATCGCCACACATGAGCATATGTTGTTCCACGGGCGATTTACGATCAAAAGAAATCTGGCTAATCGTTAAAGGCGCTTCAAAAACTGGCGTAGTGTTTTCAAAAATTGACTTCAAATAGACATTTTTGAAAAGCACTTTTTCTTGAAACTCGTCAATATCCTTATATTTTTTAAAAGCTTCAAAATTGGTTATATAACACAGATTAATGCTATCATCTTCCACTTTAGAAATCCCACAATAACCACCTTCAAAATTGTGTAAAGCGACCAAGTCTTCAGGAAAACTGCCTTTAACATGCGTTTTTACGGCTAAATAAGGTGATTTATTTTTGATGAATTTTCGGTTCAGTTTTACATCCAAGTTGGTTCTTTTGCCATATGAACCAATTACGATTTTAGAGCAAAATTGTCCATTATTTTTAGTGGACACTTTAAATTCATCCTCTATAAACTGAACGTCGCCAACCGTATCCTGAACAACCAACACGCCAATTTCTATGGCTTTGGAATAGAGCGCATAATCCAAGGCATAACGACTGATGCCAAATCCGCCCAGCGGTAAATCGGCAGAAATTAGTTTATTTTGGGTGGTGGACACTTCAAATTTCGTGATGTTTTTGGCTCCTAAGGCGAACACATCAATGTCCAAATAACCCAAATACGGAAGCACTTCACTTGAAATATATTCACCACAAACTTTGTGCTTGGGATAGTCGTTTTTCTCAATAAGAAGGATATTAAAATCATATTTCCGCAGATGGATAGCAGCAGACAAACCCGCCAAGCCTCCTCCAATAATGACGACATCGTAATAACTTTTTAATGACACCTAGCAATAGTTTTCTTAAAGATACACGCAATGCAGTCATTAAAATGTTCTTTATTACTTAAATTGTTTCTCTTTTTCTGATAAATCTGAATGAACTTGTCACATTATTAAAAGTTAAACGCATTGGAAGCAAATTCAAGAATGCAGTTGTATCATCTGAACAATACCGTTAAATTTATGATTATTCTATTTGAACAATGGCTATTACTCGAATATATTCAACTTGACTTTTACTTTTTTTAACTAAATAGATTGTATTATTATTCAAGTCCTCCCAAAGTCTATAATCATTAAGCTTAACATTTTTGCGCTTATCATAGTATTTTGAGGCACGAACATATTTCTTAAGACAAAGAACTTCTTTTGGGTTTTTATTACTTTCGTTTCCAATTATTTGAAATAAAAATGTACCTCTCCCAACATCACTGCTATCTTCTAATAAATAGAAATTTTTGTCATATTTTGATGCAAAAATATACTTCTCATCTAATTTGAAATACAATGTATCCTTTTGTGTTTTTTGAGCAGATAAGCTTAATGTTGAACAAAGGAATATAAGTACATTAAATAAAATTAATTTTTTCATAGTATTATAGTATTAATCTGAACAGTTTACCGCTTGTGTTAAAAAATCGACTCTAAGAGATAAATTATTAATTTCTTCTTTCCTTTCAGTAGATAGATCAGTCCATGCTTTCACATTATGCTCTTTTAACCCTCTCCAAGCTAAAGCTTCATAAAAATCGTCATTGGGAACTTCTTCATAATAAGAGATATATTTATTATAATCTTCCGTGAGGACATTTTTATGAAAATGTTTTAAAGCATCTCTCATACTGCTCACATAAAGCGCACCTATTGCCTCATGTTGATCTTCATAAGCAGTATAGGTCTTTTTGAAGTCTAATTTGCCACTTGCACTATATTTAGTATTTAGTTTTCTGTAAATATCAGCATGTATATATTCATGTAAAATGGTTTTATTTACAGGCGGCCATGTCTCACCATTTATTTCATTCCCCGTTTTTTGAGATACAATCTTATCTTGAGACTGAATTTTAATATCAAATTCCGATTGCCCCTCAAAATTCTTAAGGAGGTTTTTAACAAAGTTTGCTCCGCCTTCACTAAGCAACTTATTTATACATCTTTCTTTCCCAGTAAGCTCATTAATAATTTCATAGCCACGCCTGTCTTCGATTTTTTTTATAGTTGCTTCTTCACGGGAGGCTATCCTCATGTAAGTGGTTCCGTAAGGTTCATTACCTCCAGATTTGTCCACACTGCCACTTCGGTCCCAGAATTCATAAAGATAATAATCATCTTGGTTCCAAATAACTTCTTCTGTTTAGCCATTATAGGTAAAAACTCACAAAACATCCTGTAATATAGGTTTGTTCCCATTTTTCTAGTCATATTCTCTAACAAATGGAACAACTCTTAGTTTCATTGCTTTTCCTTGATCTTGTACAATTAAATAAAACTCCTGGTCTACATCCTTTGATTTCCTTTGAGGTAGTGCATAATGCAATTCAGGAATTAATTTTATAAGTGAATCTACAGAAATTACATTTAAACCCTTCACCTTCTTCACCTCTATTTTACTGCTGTCCAATACCATAAAACCAAGAGCTAAATTATTGGCAACACCCACACTATATTCCATAACACCATTTTTCGTTTGAATTGTTTTTCTTGGATATTTGAAAAGAACATCGTGTATGCTATCAAACTTAAATCTTTGTTCATCACTAAGTTTAGATAAGTCTGAAATATTCTCCCTAATCATCATCGGATTAAAATTCTCTGTAAATAAACTTTCATACTTGCTCCAATCAACAGGTACATATTTATCCTTTTGAGTATCAAAAACGATGTATATTTTATCCTTCATAAAAACACTCTTGAGGTCTGATTTATAAATAAAAAAAAGAGCAACGCAAATCAGACCAACTAATATGAGTATCTTTTTTACAAATGATTTCATTTAATTACAGTTTAAACCTCTATTCCTAGCCTTGACTTTATTATTTGCTATTCTATCCTTTTCTTCTTGTGACAAAAATTGATGTAATCCATCCCAAGCTATACTTTCATAGAATGAGATGTTTTCCTGATTGTTATCAAACTGTTTTAAAGCATTTGCAATTGCTGGAATATAATTGTCCCTCATAATTGCATGGGTTATATCATTTGAACCTGTCTTTTCTTTCATATATTTACCAAATAAATCCACAAATGAATTAGTCGCATTAATATAATGATTTCTTAAAAGAGCATGTACAGACTCATGTAAAATGGTTCTGGCAACTTCTAAAGGAGCTCTATTGTGAAGATTATCTTTATTTAAACTTATAATATAATCATTCCCAATTTTTTCAAAATGACCTAGTGGTGGCAGATTTCCATCCGTAACCATATCCTTAAAAAAAAATCAGGTTCGAGTTTATAAATCAGATTGCTATTAAATGGATTTCCCTTCCCAAAATACAAGAAAGTTTCAGTAATAATATTATGATTATTGATAGCTGAATTTATTAATTTCCCATAAACACAATTGGCCTTCCCTGTTAATTCATTTTTAATTTCATAGCCACGCCTATCTTCAATTTTCTTTATTGTGGCTTCCTCACGCGAGACTATCCCCGTGTAAGTGCTCCCGTAAGGCCCATTGCCTCCACCTCCAGACTTGTCCACATTGCCACTTCGGTCCCAGAATTCATAAAGATAATAATCATCTTGGTTCCAAATAACTTCTTCTGTATAACCATTGTTTGTAGTATGCGTTTTTCTCCAACCGCCTCCACCGTCCTGTGTATACCAATCTGTAACATGGAATGTTATCAGCACTATATAACTTCTTTCCAAAGGCATTTTATTTTGACTTAAGCCCGAATCTGGAGTCGAACTGGGATTTTTTAAATCTGATAAAAACGTGCCTTTTTCATACCATCGCGAAGCAAGCGTTTCGCCATGGTCGTCCATGGTTTGAATATTTCTGGTAAATTAATTTATATCGTCAGCTTTTTATCCTAATCAATTATCTGAACACGATAGTTTAATTTCCTATTATTCAATTTCAAAATTGGGCTGAACATGGATGTATTCAACTTTGTTGTTGGTCTTTTTGACCAAATAGATGGTATAATTGTCCAAAGGCTCCGCAAGCCTATAATCATTAAGCCTCACTTTTTTATGTTTATCATAATATTTTGATGATCGGATATATTTTTCAAGACAAAGAATTTCTTTAGGATCTTTATTAATTTTAATGTCAATTTTTTCGAAAAAAAATGTACCGTCATCACTACTATCTACGATGTAAATTTTATTTGGAGTGACATCATATATTAGAATATAATTTTCTGAATAATCAAAATAAAGGGTATCTTTTTGCTTTTCTTGAGCAGATAAGCTTATCGTTGAAAAGAGGATTATAATGAAATTAATTAGAATAAAATTTTTCATTGTTTTTATAGTATTAATTTGAACAATTTACCGCTTTAGTTAAAACATCAACAGCACCAATATATTGTCAAGTATCATATTTCAATTTCTCAATTTCAGTTTAGATTCTCCTAAATATTTTACAACGATTAGTATAAACGCAGGAGCGGGATTAATGCACAACCTTTCGGCTTATTACTTACTTAGATTTATAAAATTACTTTTGGTTAAGTACTAACTCCGCTATTGCTTTTATATTCGTGTTGTGGTCTGTATTTTTATAATTTAACTTATAATTTTTATTGGTTTGACATTGATAATTTCATACCCTTTATCCTTTTTTATAATTAGAATTAAGTTCATATCTTTAAACTTGTTAAAATCTATTTTGAAAAATTCATCTTTAGAAATTAACTTAAATTTTTTAATATCATTTATTTCATATTCTTTTTCATTTTTATCTTTTTTGAAAAAGATTTCATCATTTTTGTAACACATTCCATAATACATCAATTTTTCATATTCTCTAACATTCTGGCAGTCTTCAAAATTGTCATATAAAATGTAGATATCTTTCTTTCTAGAATAATTATATAGAATTAAAAAACAGAAAAGGAACACCAGTAAAGCTCCAAAAGCATACTTATATTTTTTGAGATAATTAATCTTTGCATTTTTTATCATTACTTCTAGCTTTATTTTTTATAGTATTTAATACACTTTTTTGAGAGGAGGTTAAGTCAAACACTCCTTGAGAAGCTAAAATTTTATAATCCTCAAAATCAGAAAAGATTTGATTATCATAATTTTGTAAAACGGTAGCCATTCTGTTGATGAATTGATCATTCATGATATCATGACTATAATTTTTAAGACCTTTGTCATTTATGTAATGATTATAAAGGTCTTTAAAAGACAAGTATGAGTTGTTATATTGTTTTCCTAAAAAGGCATGAGAAATTTCATGAACTAGGATAGCTGCTACTTCTATCGAGGACAATGTATTCATTAAATTAGCGTTAATCAGGATTTGAAAATTTCCATCACTATCTAATTCGGTTTTTCCTCCCACATTTATTGGTAGGTCTGTGGACATTAAGAAGGTTAAATCATTACCATCAATATTACCATTTCCGAATTCTATAAATAAATCTGTAATGAGGTTGTGAGGATTTCTAACTCCACTTTGCAATAAATGGTCATAGGCACAATTGGCCTTCCCTGTTAATTCATTTTTAATTTCATAGCCACGCCTATCTTCAATTTTCTTTATTGTGGCTTCCTCACGCGAGACTATCCCCGTGTAAGTGCTCCCGTAAGGCCCATTGCCTCCACCTCCAGACTTGTCCACATTGCCACTTCGGTCCCAGAATTCATAAAGATAATAATCATCTTGGTTCCAAATAACTTCTTCTGTATAACCATTGTTTGTAGTATGCGTATATCTCCAACCGCCTCCACCGTCTTCTTTATACCAATCTGTATAAAAATTAACTATCACAATAATATAGCTTCTTTCCAAAGGCATTTTATTTTGACTTAAGTCCGAATCTCGAGTCGCACTGGGATTTTTTAAATCTGATAAAAATATTCCTTTATCATACCATCGCGAAGCAAGCGTTTCGCCATGGTCGCCAAAGGTTTGAATATTTCCAGTAAACTGGCTTAAATCGTCAGAATCACTTTTGTCCAGATTGACATATTTATTAATATAAAATTCAGGAGCCTCCTTATTGGCTATGACCATTAATTTAAAGCTAAGATCACTTTTAATGTTTAAAGTTTCTGGTGTTAGTGCGGCAGTATAGATAATAGGATACTCCACAGCAATAGAATCAAAACCATATAGTGATACTTCATTCCCTCCATTCCAATCGACTGTAAATGTATAGGGCACCACGTCCATAAAATGGTCAGGATTAAAACGATCCTTCAATGAAAGGTTATTAATCTCCCCATGAATATCCTCCTTTTGGCAAGACCCTACTAATAAAAATAAGCTAATGAGTAAGTAAATGTTTTTCATAAAAGTAGTTGGATTAGAAATCAAGACCGTTGCAAAATTCAATAAATTACCTCAATCCATTTTTCAGATGGATTTTTGATTGGTTTTTATCCTAAACAGTAGTTTTCACTTCGTTTTGTTGACTTTAGAGCTCAATTTCTTATTGTTTTTTCCTTAATTTTTACAATTGGACGCAATTATCCCTGGACTTCGATACAAATTATAACATATAGCCTCCATCAGGTTTTGGGTGTGCATTTTTTCAATTCCCCGATATCTTGCCAACCCTCCGTTAAACCATCTTTTTATTCCTCCAAATGTTCGCTCTACCTTGAATCTTGTTTTGCCGATCAACTTATTGAACTTCTTCTCCCACGGGGTCAGCGGTTTATTCTTTTTTGCCTTTTTTAGAATATGGTTTTTTAGATTTCTTTTTTTCAATAACACTGCATTCTTCTTTGATTGATAGCCTTTGTCGGCTTTTAATGGAATGTCCTTTGGTAGATCTACGTTGACTGTTTCCAGAACTTCTTCTAAATTGGCTATCTCATTTTTACTTGCTGTGGTGGTTGCCACTCCTAAAACAAGTCCTTCTTCGTCCGTAACATGGTGCTTTTTAAAACCAAAATGATATTTCCCTCTTTTCTTTAGCCACGTAGCATCTTTATCAACACTTTCGGCATACTCTTTTTTCACTGCTACCTCTTTGTCCGAGCGGTCTTCTGCTACCTCGTGATTGGTCTTTCCTTTTGGTCGAAGCGGCGTTTCTATAACGCTGGCATCCACTATGATTCCCGTTTTGACAATTATATTGTGGATCTCCAGTTGGGCATTGACAGAACCGAAGAGCTTTTCAAAGGTTTTGGTTTTGGTCAATGCGGTCCTAAATCTACTTAGGGTGCTATGGTCTGGAGCAACTTCATCTATGTGCATGCCACAAAAATAACTGAATGAGATACTATCGTTCAATCGGTCTTCCACTTCATAATCGCTCAATCCATACCAGCTCTGTAAAAGGCACATCTTAAATAATAACAGACCGCTATAGGAAGGTTTGCCTACAGCGCTTTTTCCTTTGGAATAATCAGCATCTATGAGTTTTTCGATTTTATCCCAATCAATTAACGCATTGATCTGACTGAAAAATGTCGTTTTTATCTTTCTCGCTCGCAAATCACAGATTGTGTCTGCTAATGTGGGTTGTTCCTGTAATTTCATACATTAAAAATACGATTTAAATAACTGATTATCAACTATTTGAATGATTATTATGTGCTTGTTTTAAACAGTTTGCCCTTGCAACGGTCTTTAATCTTTAAAATTGTATTCAATAGATTTTTACATTTCTCTAAAATAGTCCAATGTTTCTGCGTGGGTTGTTAATAAAACGTTAAATATCATTGAGGGTCAGCTTATTACGTTACGGTTTTACCGTAAATTATGTACTGGAAGGCCGTAAAATCGATCAGAGACCAAGGTTGCAGTGCAGAAATTGAAAGTGGAAAAAGAAATACGATGTACAGGTTTAGAAAGGATTCTTCAATCATCTTCGATGACTTCTATACAAAAGGTTTTAACCCTTTTAGTCATACCATCAGAGTCAATTCCCAAGTTGCCAGTTCTAGATGTTGGTTAACAAAATTGTGAATATCGGCAATAAACTCCTGTAAATCTCGCTTTTGTAACCCTAAAATTTTTAATCATTTATAGATACCACCAATTATTGTCACAATATTTGATTAGGATTAAAACATAATATATGTTTCAAAATACAGAATAATTTGACACAGGAAATGGAGAAAAAAAGAAAATCGTGAAACCAGAAAAGACAGTAGTTTTTTAATGGAATTACAGCTTCAGACCTCACAGGTTTCCCTAACCTGTGAGGTCTTTTAAAAAACAATTTTTATCAAAGAACGCTGATCTCTAAATACAATTTCGTCATCTGCTTTTTTTCCCATCAGCAATAACCCAATTGGCGTATTTGGAGAAATAGCGAAAAATTGATGCGATGCAGTATCCAATTGCCCTGCGCTTATCGCAATAAAATAATTGGATTTTGAGGTAAACACCACACTTCCCAAACCGATTGTTCCAGAAGACTTGGTCACATCTATTTTAGATAAAGCTTCTTTTAATTTTTCAACTTCCGCCAATTGTTGACCTGACTTTTCACGTTCCAATTGCAACATAGCTCGCCCTGTTTCGTGCTTGTCTCCTGCGCTACTTTTAGTTTCTGAGTTGAGCGATTCCTGAATTTCCCTAATTTGATTCTGGATGGTTATAAGACGTTCTTCTACAAAATCAGCGCATTGCGTATAAAGTTGCTCTTTTATTTTTAAATTACTTTGCATCTCTAGAATCATAATTTAAAGTTCCAAAAAACGACATTTGTTTCATGATCCATAACTTTCTATTGGCAATATAGGCAGTTGGTGGATTGGCCCGATATTTTAAGGGTCTTGGCAAAATCGCAGCTATAGCGGCGGCTTCACTTTTACTCAATTTTGAAGCCGGTTTTTTGAACCAATATTGAGAGGCCGCCTCTGCTCCATAAATTCCGTTACCCATTTCAATACTGTTCAAATACACTTCCATGATGCGTTCCTTGGACCAGATCAATTCAATCAAGAATGTGACATAAGTTTCCAATCCTTTTCGAAGCCAGCTCCGGTGTGGCCACAAAAATACGTTTTTTGCAGTTTGCTGACTGATCGTACTTGCGCCTCTAACTTTTTTCCCTTTCTGATTATAATCCAAAGCTTTTTCAATTGCTTTCATGTCAAAGCCGTTGTGTTTTACGAAGTTCTGATCTTCGCTACAAATTACTGCTAACTGTAAGTTTTTTGAAATTTCGTCTATAGACACCCAATCGTGTTTCCAAACGGTTTCTTTCTGTTCAAAATATCTTATGACCATCAAAGGTGTTGCTGGAACTGGCACCCATTTAAAAATGATCACAGCTATAATAGGGATGGCCAATAACCATAAAATAAGCTTAAAGAGAAATTTGAATAATTTTTTTATCATAGCAATTAAAAGGATTCAGTTAGAATCTGGAAAGGTGTACATCAAAATGTTTGTCACTATCGCGCAAAGTTACACAAAGTAGACACGAAGTTGCGCAAAGGGATAAGCAAGAAAAGGAATAATTAGTCTATTAAATCAGCCACTTCCCTGCCCACATGACTTCCAATGGCAATGCCCATACCTCCCAATCTTACGCCACAAAATACGCGAGAACTCAATTGTTTGACGATTGGTTTCTTAGCACTTCCAACGCCCATGATACCACTCCATCTGTGTTCAATTTCAAAAGGCGTATGGGGTAAAATGGTGGTTTTTAGAAGTTCTTCCAACTTGTTTTGGATGAGTTCTGTTTGCCCCATTTCAGTGGTTTCCTCTGTTTTAAAATCGAGATTTCTGCCACCACCGAACAGAATCCGATCATCAATATTACGAAAATAATAGAACCCTTTATCGAGATGGAACGTGCCTTCAATTTGGAGATTTTTAATCGGTTTGGTGATCAAAACTTGCGCTCTTGCAGGTTTAACTTCAACATTTATCAATTTAGAAGCGAAACCATTTGTGCAAATTAACATTCGGTTCGTTTTGAATTCGAATTGATTGGTTTTAATTTGAACATATTCTTTGAATTCCTCAAAATGCTCGACAGAAACAGAATTTAGGATTAAAACACCTTTGCTCAGTACCAAATCGGTTAAGGATCGCATCATTTTGCCAGTGTCAATCTGGCCTTCAAACGGTGTAAAACTAAGTTGAGTTTGAATATTTCTAAAGTTGAAAGGATTATTTTTGATTGTAAATACCTTCTCTTTAAAATGCGGTTTTAGAAGTGAATTTACGGCCTCCATGTGCGACATACAATACTCGTAGGTTTCGTGGTCTTTCTGATCAAACAATTCATAACCGCCATGTTGTTGATAATCGATCGCTTTATCAGATAAGGTTTGGCGCAACAAAGAAAGTCCTTTGCGACGCTTTTCTATGAGTTGAATGACTTCTTCTTCAGAATGTGTTTTTAAATCATCTAAAATCTCACTAAGGCTTCCAAAACATGCAAAACCAGCATTTTTAGTACTTGCACCTTGCGGCAAACAGCCTCTTTCTAAAATAAGAATGTTGGCTTTCGGAAAGCGTTCTTTCAATCGCAATGCACAATTGAGTCCAACAATGCCACTGCCAACAATGGTATAATCAATGTTAGAGAGGTAACTTTTTATTTCCCAGTAGGAAAGGTTGATCATAGCTTTTACAAATGAATTATACTGAAAAGATACTTTAAAAACCTGGAATGTATATCAGTATTAACCGATAAAAGAAGCAAGACCGCTTTGCTTTTAGAACCAAGAACGAAGACTAATTTCAGATGCTTTGCACGTACAAGACAACTGTTTATTAAAAAAACTACAAGATAAAATCTACGGTTTTAATAAAAAAACTCCGAAATTACTTTCGGAGTCTTAATATTATTCTTCAACTGGCTTTTCCATTTTAAAGCTTTCCATGAACTTGGTCGTATAATTACCGGCCAAATAATCTGGATTGTCCATCAATTGTCGATGGAATGGAATGGTCGTTTTGATACCTTCGATAACGAATTCATCCAAAGCACGCTTCATCTTATTGATGGCTTCATCACGTGTTTGCGCAGTGGTAATCAACTTTGCAATCATGGAATCATAATTTGGCGGAATTGTATAGCCTGAATACACATGCGTATCCAAGCGCACGCCATGTCCACCTGGGGCATGAAGTGTGGTTATTTTTCCTGGAGAAGGTCTGAAATCATTATACGGGTCTTCCGCATTGATTCGACATTCTATAGAATGTAACTTTGGGGTATAGTTTTTACCTGAAATTGGCACACCAGCAGCAACAAGTATTTGCTCTCTAATCAAATCAAAATCAATAACTTGTTCAGTAATCGGATGTTCCACTTGAATACGGGTATTCATTTCCATAAAATAGAAATTTCGGTGTTTGTCTACCAAAAATTCTATTGTTCCCGCACCTTCATATTTAATGTATTCGGCTGCTCTAACCGCGGCTAAACCCATTTCATTTCGAAGTTCATCCGTCATAAATGGCGACGGTGTTTCTTCAGTTAATTTTTGGTGACGACGTTGAATTGAACAATCTCGTTCTGATAGATGACATGCTCTTCCAGTAGAATCCCCTACAATTTGTATTTCGATATGTCGTGGCTCTTCAATAAGTTTCTCCAAGTACATGGCGTCATTTCCAAAAGCTGCTCTAGCTTCATGACGTGCTGAGTCCCAAGCATCTTTAAGATCTTCATTTTTCCAAACGGCACGCATGCCTTTTCCACCACCACCAGCGGTAGCTTTTAGCATAACCGGATACCCCATTTCAACTGCTAACTTTTCAGTTTGCTCAAAGGATTCCAATATACCTTCACTTCCCGGTACGCATGGCACGCCAGCTTCTTTCATGGTTGCTTTGGCAGATGCCTTGTCGCCCATGCGTTCAATCATTTCAGGAGATGCCCCAATAAACTTGATATTGTGCTCTTCGCATATTTTTGAAAACTTTGCGTTTTCTGATAAAAATCCGTATCCAGGATGTATCGCGTCTGCATTGGTAATTTCTGCAGCAGCAATAATATTGGACATTTTAAGATATGATTGAGCACTTGCCGGTGGTCCTATACAAACGGCTTCATCAGCAAACTTAACATGCAGACTTTCTGCATCGGCAGTTGAATAAACCGCTACCGTTTTGATGCCCATTTCCTTACAGGTTCTGATAACACGCAGTGCTATCTCGCCTCTATTGGCTACTAATATTTTTTTAAACATAGACTCTTCAAATTAAAAATTTCAAATTCCAAGCACCAAATTCCAGGTTTTGGATTTTGAGATTTGTTTATTGGAATTTTTAATTGGTTATGATGGATCAACCAAGAATAACGGTTGATCAAATTCTACCGGTGAGGAATCATCAACTAAAATTTTCACGATTTTACCTGAAACTTCAGACTCAATTTCATTGAATAATTTCATGGCCTCAATAACGCATAAAACATCCCCTTCTTTTATTGATTTTCCAACTTCCACAAACATTGGTTTGTCAGGAGAAGGTTTACGATAGAAAGTTCCAATAATTGGAGATTTTATAGTAATATACTTTGAGTTTTCGTCAACTACAGGTATTGCAACAGCAGGCACCTCTGCTTGAGGTGCAGGAGCGTGCGCAACAGGGGCAGCACCCATTGGGATTTGCTGTACATAAGTTGTAGTTTCTCCTCTATCTTCACCACCAGTTTTAATGGTAATTTTAATATCGTCCATTTCCAATTTAACCTCGCTTGCACCAGATTTAGCAACAAACTTAATTAAGTTTTGAATTTCTTTTATATCCATAATAATTAGATTTTAAAATATTTAGGTTAGTTAGTTTATGAATTATATGCCCAAGTCAGATATACAGAGCCCCAAGTGAAGCCACCTCCAAAAGCAACGAAAATTAATTTATCGCCTTTTTTTAGTTGTTTTTCATAATCCCATAAAAGTAAAGGCAATGTTGCTGACGTGGTATTTCCATATTTCTCAATGTTCATCATGACCTTACTTTCTTCAAGATCGATCCTACTTGCAGTGGCATCAATAATACGTTTGTTAGCTTGATGTGCTACTAACCAAGCAATATCATCTTTTGTAATATTATTTCTGACCAATATTTTTTCTGTAATATCAGCCATATTGAAAACAGCATTCTTAAATACCTGTTTCCCTTCCTGAAAAATATAGTGTTTCCCTTCGGCTACTGCTTCTGGAGTTGATGGATAGGATGATCCGCCATATGTAGCCTGTAAGAATTCTCTTCCGTTACCGTCACTTCTCAAAAGTTCGTCCTGAAGACCGAACCCTTCCAAATTAGGTTCAAACAAAGCGGCACCAGCACCATCACCGAAGATAATACATGTGGCCCTATCTTTGTAATTAATCATTGACGAATTCTTATCAGCACCAATCAATAATACTTTTTTATATTTTCCGGATTCGATATATCGTGCAGCTACCGACATACCAAACAAAAAACTTGAACATGCTGCTTCCAAATCAAAGGCAAACGCATTGGTCGCACCAATTTGTGTTGCGGTGTAAGAAGCCGTAGCAGCAGCTTTCATGTCTGGTGTTGCAGTTGCAACGATAACTAAATCTATTTCTTTGGGATCTAACCCTTTCTTGTCTATAAGATCTTGAGCCGCTTTAATGGCTAAATAAGAAGTGCCTTTGCCATCTTCTTTAAGGATTCGTCGCTCTTTGATTCCTGTTCTGGAGGTGATCCATTCATCATTTGTATCGACTAATGTTTCCAAAATTTGGTTGGTCAACACATATTCGGGTACATATCCACCTATGGCAGTAATTGCAGCAGTGATTTTACTCATTGTTTTGTATTAGAATGACCTAAAATTTGACCAAAATCGGCCAAATCAGTAAATTCCAATTGAATTTACTGAATATTCAGTCAAATGAGATGCAAATTAAGTTGTTTTTAAATTAACCACAAAAAAAAACGCTCAGGAGTGAGCGCTTTCTTGTATGCGTGCATAATACTTATGCTAAATTCTCCTCTTTTTCAGAGTTATCTATAAGCACTTGACCTCTGTAATAAAGTTTTCCTTCATGCCAATGAGCTCTGTGGAATAAGTGTGCTTCTCCTGTAGTAGGACACGTTGCAATTGTAGGAACAACTGCTTTGTAATGTGTTCTTCTTTTATCTCTTCTGGTTTTAGAAATTTTTCTTTTAGGATGTGCCATTTTATATCGTTATTTATCCGTTAATAGTTTTTTTAATGTATTCCAACGAGGATCAATATCCTCTGATTCTTCTTTTTCTTCTATGCCTTTTGGGCTCAACTCTTCTAGTTTCTCAAGTATTTCTGATTTCAAAGTACCATCTGCTATTCCCGGATGGATCCGTTTTATAGGCATGGATAAAATGATCAATTCATAAATGTACTGTGCCACATTTATTTCATACTCGCCATGAGGTATGATTAAAATCTCTTCATTTTCGTCATTGTACTCATCTCCAAAGTTAACCACCAAATTAAAGTCGCCTTCAATTTTTTGATCATAAGGCTCATTGCTAGTGTCACAATTAACATTTACGATGCCCTTGGCTTTAAAATGTAGCTCTAAAAGTGTTGTTTTCTTTTCAAAAAGCAAATCCACTTCTACATTGACGTCATTAAAATCATCATACTCAAAAAGCTCAAAGAACTTTTCATCGATTTGATAATCAAAATGGTGCTTTCCTAATTTTAATCCTACAAATTGTATGGTATACTCTTTTAAGGGTTTCATGATCACATTCATTTTGAGGGCGCAAATATAGAAATTATTTTTATATTAGAAGGAAGCTATTAACAAAAAATGTTTATATCTTTTTAGATGCCTTTTTTAAAGGGTTTTTGGTAAGCTTTTTATATTCCTTTCTATTCCTATAAATTTCGAGGGCCATAAACACCGCAGCTTTAAATGAACTTTCATCTGCAGTTCCTTTGCCTGCAATTTCAAAAGCAGTCCCATGATCTGGTGAAGTCCTCACTTTATTGAGCCCAGCAGTATAATTTACACCTTCACCAAAAGTGAGGGTTTTAAAAGGAATAAGACCTTGGTCGTGATAGGACGCAATTATCGCATCAAAATTCTTATAATTTTTGGATCCGAAGAAACTATCGGCTGAATACGGCCCATAGACCAGTTTGCCTTTTTCTCTGATTTTTAGAAGTGTTGGCTTTAAAACTTTCTCATCCTCGTCACCTATCACGCCATTATCTCCAGCATGCGGATTAATGCCCAAAACAGCAATTTTCGGTTTACTGATTCTAAAATCTTGAATTAACGAGTCATAAACGGTCTGAACTTTTTCTTCAATAAGCTTTGCAGTGATATATTGCGGCACATCTTTAACAGGAACATGATCTGTAAGCAAACCCACTTTAAAATCTTCAGTGACCATAAACATGAGACTGTTTCCTCCGAGTTCCTTGGCCAAATAATCCGTATGCCCTGGAAACTTGAAACTGTCCGATTGAATGGTCAATTTATTAATAGGGGCAGTGACTAAGACATCGATATCGTCATTTTTCAAAGCTTCAGTGGCCTTCTCCAAGGATTTAAAGGCATATTCTCCTGCTTTCAAATCTTCTTCACCAAAAGCTATGTCAACATTTTCTTTCCAAACATTCAACACATTGACTCTACTTTCAAGAACCTGGCTCATATCATTAATGCCATGAAAATTTATAGCACTGTCAAAATGCTTCTTAAAAAAGGACATGGTTTTTATGGAGGCAAAAATTATAGGCGTGCAAAACTCAAGCATTCTAACATCCTCAAAAGTTTTTAGAATGATTTCAGCACCAATGCCATTTAAATCACCAATTGAAATCCCCACTCTAATTAACCCTTCTCTTTTCATCCTTAATTTTAATTAGTCCTTTACAATAGCATTTTTATAAAATCCTTTTCTAAACAAGACGCTATCCTGAAATCTTCATTAAAGTCTTATCTTTGTAAACCATTGTACAAATGCAAATTTAACTAATTATTCGACAATATGTTTACTGGAATCATTGAAGATTTAGGGGTTATTACAAAATTAGAACAAGATGATGATAATCTTCACATCACATTAAAAAGCAATTTCACACCTGAATTAAAGGTAGATCAAAGTGTATCGCATAATGGGGTGTGCTTAACGGTAACGTCTTTAAACGCTCCATTTTATACGGTTACGGCGATAAGAGAAACGTTGAGCAAAACCAATTTAGGCAGTCTAAAAACTGAAGATCAAGTTAATTTAGAACGCGCGATGAAACTTGGCGAACGATTGGATGGGCATATTGTACAAGGCCATGTGGACCAAACAGCAATTTGCAAATCTGTTGAGTTTCAAAATGGGAGTTGGTTGTTTACTTTTGAATATGATGCATCATTAAACAACATTACCATCGAAAAAGGCTCCATTACCGTAAATGGCGTAAGCTTAACCGTAGTGAACAGTCAGAAAAATGAATTTAGCGTGGCCATCATTCCTTATACTTATGAACACACTACTTTCAAATATCTAAAAGAAAATAGTGTTGTGAATTTAGAATTTGATGTTCTTGGGAAATATATTAAAAGACTATACGAACTTAAAATCTAAGCTTGAGTTGATTTTTTGGAAAGTTTGATGGTCATATAAATACCTAAAATAATTGCGGCAATAAATAGAATTATCAGACCGCTGTCAATTGGAAAACCTGGAGGTGGCGGAGGAACATTCATCGGCCGTGGCTGCGGCAGTTGCTCACGTTGAGCAGCCGTACAAATAAAACTTATCAATATTAATAAGACTGAGGCTAAAATTTTCTTGTTATATACAATCATTATAGTGTAAATGTATAAAATACCTGAGTTCACATCCTAAAAAGGAATAAAATAACACCGTAAAACGCAATATTACCCGACGAAATACAGTATCTCTAATTCAATTAGATGTTAATCCGCTAAGTCAAATATATGTATTTTTTGGACACATATATGTGTTTTTTGGACACACTCTTAAACACGTGTATTTTTTTGTTTAAAAATAGCCAGAATTAATAACGCAAACAATTACGCATTAGTATTTTAGTCAGAATGCAGAAAACATACGATAAAATGAATAATAATTCTTCTTAAAATGTTTAGCCTATAATTAAACGCATAAGCTCCAATACCAATCCTAACAATATCAAGAATTTACGGACATCTTACTGAGCTTCTTCTTGTCTGTGTACTTTCTTTTCCAAACGTATAATATTGGCTAAAGTCTTGATTAATCTATCGTGATTTTTTACAAATGGATTGGTTTCATCCCAGACATAGCCGGCCAAAACAGCACATATTTGCCTTTTAATGTCTTGATTGTTTGCGCCATCAAAAAAGATGGTCTGTAAATTTCCAGTATACCATTCCTTGACATAGGAAGCAAATACCGAAACACCATTTTTCATGTACTCTGAGTATTCCTTTTCCCAATCGACGGGTATGTCTTTTAATTCATTCGCGATCAATTTTGCTGCCTTTAAACCAGATTCTGTGGCAAAAGTAACTCCCGACGAAAATACCGGATCTAAAAACTCTGCACTATTTCCAGTTAAGGCATAGCCCTTTCCGTAAAGTTGTGTGACAGATTTTGAATAATTCTGGATAATTTTAGGTTCAAATAAAAAGTCAACATCTTTAAATCGTTCATAATAGTAGGATGATTTTTTTAGCATTTGCGACAACCGCTCCGAAGATGTGCCTTTAAAACTATCAATAAAGTCTGTTTTACCAACAAACCCAATACTAGTATTGCCATTACTAAAAGGAATGACCCAAAACCAAGTATCGGTATCGAGTACATCAAACGTGATAAAGGTGCCCTCTGTTCCTTTCGGTCGGTCAAGCTCCTTAACATGACTGAATATTGACGAATGCTCAGGAATTGACGAAGGTTTGTCGAGTTTTAACAGTCGCGGCAAAACCCTTCCGTAGCCACTGGAGTCAATGACAAATTTAGCATACACTCTATATTCATCATTATTTTTGATCTTTATTGTGGTTTGTGATGAACCATCTTCCTTAAAGTCAACCGCCACAACTTCTTGTTCAAATACAATGTCAACGCCTTGTTTTTTCAACTCTTCTGTCAAGGCATAATCAAAATCAGCTCTCGGCATCTGCCAGGTCCAATCATAGCCTTTGGTATGTTTTTCAGCAAAGTCAAATTCACAGATAGTTTCTCCTCTTATAAATCGCGCGCCATTTTTAATCTCAAAATTTTGAGCGATCAAGCAATCCAACAAACCCACTTCTTCAAAATGATCCATACATCTGGGCAGCAAACTTTCGCCAATCACAAATCGCGGAAAAACACTTTTCTCCACAACTTTTACATTTATACCTTGTTTTTGTAAATAAGCAGCCGCAACACAACCTGAAGGGCCAGCACCTATAATCAAAACATCAACATGAACATCCTTCATACCTCAAATGGATTTAAATGATTTATTACTTTACATTTGTAGCGCAAAAATAATCACTTTCCCTCCTGGTTATAGAACGATTTAAAAAACATTGTGAACCCACTCTAAATGTTAACACTTAACGGAACCCTAGGAATCAAAGATTTTCAAAAAGTTTTATTTGAAAACCAACTGATTCAAATTGACAAAAATGTCCTTGAAACTGTTGAAAAAAGCTTCGAGTTTTTAAAGGCATTTTCAGAAAATAAAATCATTTATGGTGTCAACACAGGCTTTGGCCCCATGGCTCAATATAAAATTGAAGATTCCGAACGCAAACAGCTTCAATATAATCTTATAAGAAGTCATGCCTCAGGAACTGGAAATCCCATTCCGTCGTTATATGTCAAAGCCTCCATGTTAGCGAGGCTGAATACGCTATGCCTAGGGAATTCTGGAGTCCACAAATCTGTTATTGATCTGATGGTACAATTGATCAACAAAGATATTACACCCGTTATATACGAACATGGCAGTGTTGGGGCCAGTGGTGATTTAGTGCAATTGGCACATCTAGCTTTAGTGTTGATTGGTGAAGGGGAAGTAATGTATAAAGATCAAAAGTGCAGAACTGAAGATGTATTTAAAAAGGAAAATTTAAAGCCCATCATCATTGAACTTCGTGAAGGAATAGCCCTTATGAATGGAACTTCCGTGATGACAGGAATTGGAATTGTCAATATTATTTTTACCAGACAGCTTTTAAATTGGATGATTACTGCATCTTCGGCAATCAATGAAATTGTCAAGGCTTATGACGATCACTTGTCATTTGAATTAAATCAATCTAAAAAACATAAGGGTCAGCGGGAAATTGCCAAACTCATGCGTGAACATTTAAAAAATAGCACGTTGATAAAAAAACGTGAACACCATTTATATAATGATATTGAAAACGTTACTGTTTTTGAAGACAAAGTGCAAGAATATTACTCCTTGCGTTGCGTGCCACAAATTTTAGGCCCTGTATTGGATACTCTAAATACTGCAGAAACTATTTTGATTGAAGAAGTGAATTCGGCAAATGATAACCCTATTGTCGATGTTGAAAACAAAAATGTATACCACGGCGGAAATTTTCATGGCGATTATGTGTCCTTAGAAATGGACAAATTAAAATTGGTTGTGACGAAGACTTCTATGTTAGCAGAACGCCAATTAAATTATTTATTAAATCCAAATCTTAATAAAATCTTGCCTCCATTTGTCAACCTTGGGAAACTCGGATTGAACTTTGGAATGCAGGGCGTTCAATTTACAGCCACCTCAACTACAGCAGAAAACCAAATGTTGTCCAACCCAATGTATGTGCATAGTATCCCTAATAATAACGACAATCAGGATGTTGTAAGCATGGGAACCAACGCTGCTTTGATTACCAAAAAAGTAATTGAAAACGCTTACGAAGTGTTAGCCATTGAATTAATCACTATTGTGCAGGCTATTGAATATTTAGATGTAAAAAACCAAGTCACATCCAAAACGAGAGCGATGTTTGATGATATTCGAGCTATTGTTCCTAACTTTAAGGAGGATATAGTGATGTATCCTTATGTGAATGCGGTGAAGAAATTTCTTATGGATCAGTGTAAATAAAATTTCTCGCAGATATCGCAGATTAACGCAGAAGCATTCTGCCAAAATCTGCGAGAAACAAAAAGCCAATAATAAAAATGCCTAAACAAACTAAATACGCCCTAATTACCGGAGGTTCTAGAGGCATCGGAAAAGCTATTTGCATCCAGCTTGCAAAGGATTCGGAATATCATATTATCATCAATTATAATCAGAATAAAGAAGCTGCTCTTCAAACTCTAAAGCAGATTGAAGCTGCTGGTGGTTCGGGCCAAACCATTCAATTTGATGTGTCCAACTTTGAAAACGTCCAAACATCTCTAAACGCATGGCAGGAGCAACATTCTGGCGCCATCATTGAAGTATTGGTAAACAATGCAGGAATTACCAACGACGGACTCTTTATGTGGATGAAGCCTCAACAATGGAATGATGTGATCAATACCAATCTCAACGGGTTCTTCAACGTGACCAATCATCTTATAGAAAAAATGCTATTGAACCGCTATGGGCGCATTATTAATATGGTATCTATTTCTGGACTCAAAGGCGTTTCAGGACAAACCAATTATTCGGCTGCTAAAGGTGCCATTATTGCCGCTACAAAATCACTTTCGATGGAAGTTGCCAAACGCAATATTACTGTTAATGCTGTAGCTCCCGGTTTTATCAGAACAGACATGACAGAAGGACTTGATGAAGCAACCCTGAAAAAGATGATTCCTGCGAATAGATTTGGAGACCCGGAAGAAGTTGCGCATTTAGTCGCTTTCTTAGCGTCAAAAAAAGCGTCTTATATCACTGGGGAAGTGATCAGCATCAGTGGGGGCGTACACTAAATGATCAGTGAATTTCAGAACCGAAAAATTCGTGTAAATTTGTGCCTTTAATAATTCGCTTTATTCATAAGGCTAAACCTCACAATTAGAATGGCAGAATGGGATGGAAAATCGAGAGGCACTGTTCTCGGTTTTAAGGTCTTTGTGTTCTTTATAAAGAATTTCGGCATCAATGCAGCTTATGCGTTGATGCATCTTCCTGTACCCTATTTTTGCTTATTTTCAGGAAAAAACGTGAAAGGCTTACGCTTTTACTTCAGAAAGAGGATGGGCTATTCTCGTTTTAAAACCATGGTCAGCATTTACAAAACCTATTATACTTTTGGCCAAACCTTGGTTGATAAAATTGCCATCTCTTCTGGATTACGAAGTGATTATACCTACGAATTTGATGGTGAAGTCAAAATTTCGGAAGTCTTAGAAATGAATAAAGGTGGCATCCTTATCAGTGCTCATATTGGTAATTTTGAATTGGCACAATATTTCTTCAAGGAACGCTTGGCAAAAGATTCCATTAGCATTGTCGTGACGGATCAAGATCATGAGGACATCAAGGTATATTTAGGACAATACGTTAAAAAAGAAACGCATTTTATTATTGTTAAGGATGATTTGTCGCATATTTTTGAAATTAATGCAGCATTGACTAAAAACAAAATTATTTGCATCGCGGGAGACCGCTATATGGACAATACAAAATATTTGGAAGAAACACTATTAGGTAAAACCGCTAAATTCCCTTTAGGGCCTTTTTATTTGGCCAACCGATTAAAAGTACCCGTTTTGTTCGTTTATGTGATGCGCGAACCCAAACGTCATTACCATTTATATGCCAAATGGATTGATAACCAAAAAGGAGACGTACAGGATTTATTGAAAAAATACACAGAAAACGTCGAGGAAATGGTTAAAAAATATCCTTTGCAATGGTTTAATTTTTATGATTTTTGGGGCGACAAAAAATGAAAACATTGAAACTTCCCATAACAGACATAACAAGTATAAAAATGTTATTACCACATCGTGAACCCATAATTATGGTCAATTCATTATTAGAATTTGTTGATGGTAAAGCAACCGTTGGTTTTACTATTTTGAAGGATAATCTGTATGTTGACAATGACGGATTTTCAGAAACCGGCTTGATTGAGCACATGGCACAAGCGGCTGCATTATACTCTGGATTTAAAAACCATTCTGAAAATAATCCTGCAAAAGAAGGGTTTATCGCTTCTATCAAAAAATTAAATATTCAAAGGTTACCAAAAGTAGATGCCGTTTTAAAAACAGAAGTTTCCATTATTCATGAAATCATGCATATGAGCACTGTAAAACTTTCTACCTTTATCAATGGCGTTGAAATTGCCAATGCCGAAATAAATACTGTTCTCAAAGCAGAATGAAAAATTCAGATCAACCGGAATCGTCGCTAAAATCTACACATCAAATCAGGGTGCGCTTTAATGAAGTTGATTCTTTAGGAATTGTTTGGCATGGACATTATATCAAATATTTTGAAGATGGCCGTGAGGCTTTTGGTCGTGAGTTTGGTCTGACCTATTTGGATGTGGAAAGCCATGGTTTTGCCGCACCCATCGTAAAAATGTCATCAGAACACCAATTGCCATTAAGATATGGAGAGGTAGCCATTATTGAAACCACTTACATAAATTCTCGCGCTGCCAAACTGATATTCTCCTATCTTATCAAAAATGAAGCTGGTCAAACCGTTTGCACTGGTGAAACCACACAGGTATTTACCAATTTTAAAACTGGAGTGATGTCATTAAATCTTCCAGATTTTTATAGATCTTGGAAGGAAAAACATGGCTTACAGCATGACTAAATGTTATCTGTCATATAATAATATCACATCCGCTTTAGGATTCGACACACTTAGTGTTTTTGAAAATCTCAAAAACGAAGGAAGTGGAATTCAATTAGTGCAAGACGCATCCCGTTTTTATAAACCCTTTTTTGGAAGCGTAATTTTAACAGAAACTTTACAAACGGCTTTCAAATCGATTGAATCACAAAATGACCACACACGTTTAGAGAAAATGATGATTTTGTCACTCTCAAAAACGATCAAATCTTCAGGAATTAAATTCAATGATCGCGTCGGTTTCATTATTTCTACCACAAAAGGCAATATTGATGTTTTAGATAAACGTAGCCAATTTCCAAAAGAGCGGGCATATTTAGGCCAACTCGGAACCGTCATCAAAGATTACTTTGGTTTTGAGAATGACGCTATCGTTGTATCTAATGCCTGTGTTTCTGGCATTCTATCAGTTGCCATCGCAAAACGCTATATTCAAGAAGGTATTTACGACCATGTATTTTTAGTAGCCGGAGATTTGGTTTCTGATTTTGTACTCTCGGGCTTCAACTCGTTTCAAGCCTTGAGTAATACTGTTTGCAAACCTTATGACCTGGAGCGCACCGGAATTAATTTAGGAGAAGTAGCTGCAAGTGTTCTGGTCACTTCAAAAATTAATCATCTCTCTGAAGATGCCGTGGAAGTTTTGGGTGATGCCAGCTGTAACGATGCGAATCATATTTCTGGGCCTTCACGCACTGGAGAAGGCTTGTATAGATGTGTCAAATCAGCCCTAAAAGAGGCAAATATCAATTCAAGCGACATCGATTATATTTCAGCGCACGGAACTGCTACTGTATTCAATGACGAAATGGAAGCCATTGCCTTTAACAGATTAGGATTAAACCATACACCCTTGAACAGTTTAAAAGGTTATTTTGGTCACACTTTGGGCGCATCAGGTTTACTGGAAACGATTATTGGCATGCAATCCTTAAATCAAAATACTTTGATATCCTCCGCAGGATTTGAAAATTTAGGCGTTTCACAACCGCTCAATATTATCACAAAAACAACATCAAAAGAATTAAGAACGTTCTTAAAAACCGCATCTGGATTTGGAGGTTGCAACACGGCAGCACTTTTCAGAAAAGTATCCTAACGAAGTATGACCAACAAAACAATTAGAGCTGCAGATGCCTTATTGGAAGCACAAAAAATAGCTTTCGCACCATTTATTTTCCAATCTTCGGTGACTTTAAAAAAGTTGGGCGTATTTGACTTAATTTTTAATAGCCGTCATGAAGGTGGTCTTACCATCGAGGAGATTGCAAAAAAACTATCCATCCCGCTCTACGGACTTGGTGTACTTCTCGAATTTTCTGAAAGTGCCGATATCGTTTGTAAATCTGAAAAAAGAACCTACGAACTTACCAAAACCGGTTACTTCCTGAATTATAATAAAGCCGTCAGCGTCAATCTCAACTTCACACATGACGTTTGCTACAAAGGCTTATTTCATTTAGATGAAGCTATTGCAACGGGCAAACCCTCAGGACTCAAGGAGCTTGGACAATGGGATACCATTTACGAAGGTCTTTCGAAGTTAACGCCCAAAGAGCAACAATCGTGGTTTGAGTTTGACCATTTTTATTCTGACGGCATTTTTGAAGATGCCTTAAAACGTGTTTTTAAAAATCAGCCAAGACTCCTTTTTGACATTGGCGGTAACACTGGAAAATTTGCCTTGCAATGTTTTAAATACGACGAAAACATTCAGGTAAAAATCATCGATTTACCTGGGCAATTGAACAAAGCCATAAAAAACATCAGTGATGCAGGTTTCGAAAATCGAATCAGCGAACAAGAGATTGATTGGCTGAAACCAAATCCACATATTCCTAATGGTGCCGATGTGATTTGGATGAGTCAGTTTTTAGATTGTTTTTCGGAAGATGAAATTATTACAATCCTATCCACTTGTGTCGCCTCTATGAATGCCGACACCGAATTGATCATCATCGAAACTTTTACCGATCGTCAGGAATATCCGATGTCAAAATTTATCTTAGAAGCCACATCGTTGTATTTTACGGTTATGGCGAATGGCAACAGTAAAATGTATACGTCGTCAGTTTTTGAAGAATTGATATCTAAATCTGGATTGACCATTAAGGAAGATTTAATCCTTGGTCAATACCACACGATGTTGGTTTGTAAAGAAAAATAAGAATTTTTGGAAAAAACACATCACATATCATCCTATTGCCACATTAAAGACAGCCGTGTATCTCTTAATGGAAATACGTTATTCATAAGTGCAATTGCGGAATTTTCGGCATTTATAAAAAGTGCTTCGCAACATTTGGAAACCAAGTATTCCAAATTCTATAAAATGGACAACTTGAGCAAAATGGCTTTTTTGGCGTCCGATGTAGTGTTGAACCATGCCAAATTACCTTCTGATAAAGAAAACAATATTGCTATCCTATTATCCAATAGAGCGTCCAGCCTTGATACCGATAGAAAATATCAAGACTCCATCAGCGAGGCCGATAACTTCTTTCCAAGTCCATCGGTATTTGTCTATACCTTACCTAATATTTGCATTGGCGAAATTAGTATCAAACATCAGCTTCATTCTGAAAATTGTTTTTTTATCTTTGACACCTTTGATGCAAATCATTTATGGCTCCATGCGGAAAGCTTATTGAAGTCGAAAAAAGCCAAAAAAGTCCTTTGTGGCTGGGTCGATTTTGACGAGAATAACTATGAAGCTTTCATATATTTGGTAGAAGAAAATGGTACTATTGCACATAGCCCTAATGAAATTAAGAGATTATACAAATCATGACAGAACTAAGACTGGAATTAAAGGAAAAGATTATAGAGCAACTGAATTTGGAAGAATTCACAGTTGCCGATATTGCAGATGATGATGCACTTTTTGGCAATGGATTGGGACTGGATTCCATTGATGCCTTGGAACTTATTGTCATGTTGGATAAAGACTACGGCATCCAATTGACCGACCCGAAAGAAGGTAAAGAAATCTTTAAATCTATCGCTGTTTTGGCAGATTATATTGCAGACAATAGAGGAAAATAACACCAAAAGTATGGGCGTTGCAATTACCGGAATGGGTATTATTTCTGCAATTGGCCATTCCATTGAAGACAATAGAGCCTCTTTATTGGCTTCAAAAAGTGGCGTTGGCACCTTAAAACATATTCAAACCAAACACTCTGAGCTCATAAAAGTTGGCGAAGTTTCGTTTTCCAATTCGGAATTAACAAAGCAATTACATCTTGACCAAGACCACAATTATACAAGAACAGGATTGTTGGGACTTTTCGCCACAAAAGCAGCACTTAAAAATTCCAACATCACTACTATTTCAGAATATAGAACAGGTATTATATCTGCCACAACCGTTGGTGGCATGGATATGACGGAGCTTTATTTAAAGCAATTTGCAACAAACGCAGACGTCCAGAAATACATTCAAACCCATCATGCGGGCATTTCTACTCAAAAAATTGCGGATGCTCTTGGCATTACAGAATTCGCAACAACGATTAGTACGGCCTGTTCCTCTGCGGCTAATGCGATTATGCTTGGCGCACGCTTAATTAAGGCTGGAAAACTAGATCGTGTCGTCGTAGGTGGCACAGATGCATTGTCAAAATTTACCATCAACGGATTCAAAACTTTAATGATCCAATCGGATGCACTTTGTGCACCTTTTGATGCGGATCGTAAAGGCTTGAATTTAGGAGAAGCAGCAGCTTATTTGGTTTTGGAATCGGACGCTGTGGTTCAAAAAGAAAAGAAAGAGGTATTCGCCTATCTTTCCGGTTATGGCAATGCCAATGATGCATTTCATCAAACCGCTTCCTCTGAAAATGGAGAAGGCGCATTTTTAGCCATGCAAAAAGCCTTGAAAATGGCTGAATTAAATCCGGGACAAATCGATTATATCAATGCTCATGGTACGGCAACCCCCAACAATGATTTTTCTGAAAGCATCGCTATTCAACGTGTTTTTGGAGAAAATGTTCCACATTTTAGTTCCACAAAGTCGTTTACAGGACATACTCTAGCTGCTGCAGGTGCAGTAGAAGCAGTATTTTCTGTTTTAGCATTACAAGAGCAGACTGTTTTCCCTAATCTGAATTTTAAAACAGTAATGCCAGAAACTGGTCTAAAACCAGTGACTTCAGTCGTCAAAAAAGAGTTGCAACATGTGTTGTCAAACTCCTTCGGATTTGGTGGCAATTGTTCCACGCTCATTTTTTCAAAGGCATGAAAAAAATATTCATCCATAGCGCAGCATGTATTTCGGCTCAACATACTTTTGACTCCGAAGGATTTTTGGATGATATCATAGAAATATCAGGAAAAACGTTTCCTGCACAGTACCCAAATTACAAAGACTATATCTCCCCAGCAGCATCAAGACGTATGGCAACAGCAGTTAAATTGGGCGTTACTGCAGCAAGTAAAGCACTTGAAAAAGCCAACTTAAAACAACCTGATGCCATTATTACCGGAACGGGAATGGGGTGTCTTGAGGATACTGAGAAGTTTTTGAACAACATTATTGCCAACGATGAAGAGTTTTTAACACCCACTGCCTTTATCCAATCTACACACAATACCATTGGTGCACAAATTGCTTTGGGACTCCAATGTAAAGCCTATAATAGCACTTACGCTCATGCTGCTTTGTCTTTTGAATCGGCCCTTTTAGACGCACAATTGCTATTACAAGAAGAAGCACATAATATTTTGGTTGGTGGTGTTGATGAATTGGGCAAGGAAATGATCCATTACATACGAATGATGGAGGATGCTGAATCTATTGGAATCCAAGTGCCCTTTAGTGAAGGTGCCTCTTTTTTTGTGATGTCTTCAGAAACAAAAAAAAATGCCATTCAATTGGTGGACATGGAGGTTTGCAGTACAGCTTCTGAAGAAATTATTCAAAAAAATTTAAAATACTTTTTAGAACGTAATACTATTAATTCATTAGACATTGACGTCTTAATACTAGGAAGAAATGGAGATGTTTTTGACAGTTATTATGAGGAGGTTGCAACACATTTCAATGACATTTCTCAACTCCATTACAAACATTTAAGTGGTGAATTTTATACTGCTTCTCCCTTCGGATTATGGGCAGCTTGTGAAATCCTTAACCGTCAGGAAATACCGAAACCCTTAATTTATAAAGGAACTGCAAAACCTAAAATCAACACTATTTTACTTTATAACCAATTTAAAGGTCGCGATCATAGCTTTATCTTGCTGAAACGATGAAAAATCTTAAAATCACAACGTTCTCAGCGTGTGGATTATTCTTACTTTTGGTAAGCCTAGATACATTAATAGGGATTGCATTATGGTCGTATTTTGTTCTGATTATAACTTGGTTTTTAATAATGGCCATGGGTTCATTTTCCATGAGTTGGAATTTTTATTTGAAGGCTTTCACATCAAAAAAGAATATAAAGGAGAAAAAAATCGCGATTACTTTTGATGATGGCCCAAACTCGAAATTCACTTTAGAAATTTTAAAAATTCTGAAGCGTTATAATGCAAAAGCCACCTTTTTCTGCATTGGCAAAAACATTGAAAAACATCCTGAGATTCTGAAAGTGATTTCAGAAAACGGGCATGCTATCGGAAATCATTCGTTTTCCCATGATGTGATGATCGACTTTAATTCTACAGAAAACTGGATGAATGAAATCAAGCAAACTGACAATTCCATTCAGAGAATCATTGCTAAAAAAACTACGCTATTTCGGCCGCCTTTTGGAGTGACCACGCCCAAATTGGCAAAGGCTTTGAAAGTTACAGAACATGATGTGATTGGTTGGAACATTAGGTCGTATGATACGATTATCAAAAACCCAAAACACATTGTCAAAAACATTACAAAACAGATACAGCCTGGTTCTATAATCTTGTTACATGACAAACAAATTAATGTTTTGCTTGTTTTGGAACATTTATTGCAATTCCTCCAAAAACAGGATTATCAATCTGTGACCATAAATGAACTTCTCAATGAAAAATAAACACTTTATACTTCTTTTCGCATTCGCACTTAGTTTTGCCTTCAGCGGAATTTCCCAAACCAAGTTATTGGCATCTGAACAACAGGGCTTTAAAGCTAAAGTTCAAAAAACAGCACAGAATACAAAGACCATTGTCAGTGATTTTACGCAAACAAAACATATATTCGTTTTCGATAATGTGATTACTTCAGAAGGAAAATTAGTGTTTAAAGCCCCTAATTTAGTGCGATGGGAATATGTAAAACCTTATTTAAATGTCGCTATTTTTAAAGATGATCAACTGCTTGTTAACAATGAAGGTAAGAAACAAAATATCGATTTGGGTTCCAATAAAATGTTCAGAAGCTTGAATTCTTTGATTGTCAATAGCATTAAAGGCGATATGTTTGACGAGTCTCAATTTGATTTGGAGTATTTTAAATACGGTCGCGGGTTTTTAGTGAAATTCATACCAAAAGATAAACGCATGAAAAAGTTTATAGCGTCTTTTGAATTGACATTTTCCAATGCTACTGCGGAGGTCGAAGAAGTTAAATTAATGGAGCCGAATGATGATTATACTATAATTACCTTTCATAACAGAAAACTGAATACCGAGGTTTCTGATGCTAATTTCATTAATTAATAGCACGCAAAGTCGCAGAGAATCTTTGCGCCTCTGCGAGAGAAAATAAAGAAGCGATAAAGACAAAACCCCCTATGCTACTAAAAAACTTCTACACTGTCCTAACATCTGAATCTCTTGAAGCACATTCTTTTGGGGCCACTGTTAGGATAAATAAAGAACACCCCATTTTTGAAGGCCATTTTCCAAACTTTCCTGTCACACCCGGAGTAACAATGCTCCAGATCATTAAGGAACTGACAGAAAATCAGCTCAACCAATCCTTGTTTTTGTCATCAGCTTCTAATGTGAAGTTTATAAGCTTGGTAGATCCCAATGTAAATGCCATCTTAAAATTTAATATCACATTTCAGGAAGATGATCAACATATTAAAGTGAAAAACACCACTTCTTTTGAAGACGGAACAGCAGTATTGAAATGTAATGTTACATTTGTAAAACGATAATTGCAGTTTCAATTCATGACGCTCCCTGAAATTCAATCCAAAATAAAATCTTATCGCTGTTGCGTGGTCATGCCCACTTACAACAATCCCAACACCTTGGCTCGCGTTTTGGATGGCGTTTTGGAATTCACTGAGGATATCATTATCGTCAACGATGGCTCAACCGATACCACGTCTGAAATTCTAAAAAATTATCCCCAAATTGTTCAGCTCCATCAGGCTAAAAACACTGGAAAAGGACACGCCTTGAAAATCGGTTTTAAGCATGCTGTTAATTTAGGCTTCAATTACGCGATCACATTAGATACGGATGGTCAACATTTTCCTTCAGATATCCCAAATTTTATTGAAGCCCTTGATGCTTCAGAAAATAAAAATATGCTGATGATTGGCGATCGCAACATGAATACTGCCGATGTTTTGGCACGGAGCGCGAAAGGTAATCGGGTGTCCACCTTTTGGATGAAAGCCGCCACAGGACTGAAACTTGAAGATTCTCAGTCAGGATTTCGTTTGTATCCAATCAAGGCTATCGACCACATCAAATTCATGAAGTCTACCAAAAAATTTGAATTCGAAATTGAAGTCATCGTCAAATCCTATTGGGCAGGGATTGCAATTGGACACGTGCCTATTGATATCCTCTACGACATGAAAGAGCGTGTGTCTCATTTCCGACCATTTATGGATATTGGCAGAATGGTGGTGCTTTACATCTGGTTTTTACTCTTAAGATTATTTTATATCACGCCACGGAATTTCTTCCGCAGATTAAAAAAAAAAGGCTTAAAGCGATTTTTTCTTGAAGATTTTTTAGGAAACCAAGACTCACCAAAAAAGAAGGCACTGTCTATTTCCTTAGGAGTTTTTATAGGCTTGTCGCCGCTTTGGGGCTTTCACTCTGTGATTGTAATCTTCTTGGCCATTTTGCTAAAACTGAATAAGGTGATTGCCTTTGCATTTTCGAATATCAGCTTTCCTCCATTTATTCCTTTCGTACTTTTGCTGAGTTTGCAAACTGGCAATTGGGTATTGGGTATCGAATCTCACTACACCTTGGAAGGCATTCAAAAAAATTTTGATTTGATGAAACACTTGGAATCTTACCTTGTAGGTAGCGTTGTCCTTTCAACGTCGAGCGCATTGGTTTTTGGTGTATTAGGCTATTTGTTTTTCTCAATAATTGACAGGAAAAAAGTACTGACTCATGGCTAGATTTTTTCTCAATTCTTACTACCTGATCCAAAAGCATAAATCCCTATCTAGGATTGCTTTGGTCATGATTTTTGGAGTTCTTATTTGGATGGCTTCAACGCTTAAGTTTGATGAAGATATCTCCAAACTAATTCCTACCAATTCCGAAAACGAGCAACTTCAGAAAGTCCTAAAAACCGTTCAATTCGCAGATAAAATCATCGTCAATATCCAAAGAGAAAAAAATGGTTCTACCGATGATTTGACGGATTATGCCACGCGATTTTTAGATTCATTGTCTGAACATTCCAATCAATTTATAGTAGACATTCAAGGCAAGATTGAAGATGAAGCTATTTTTGAAACCTTGGATTTTGTCTATAACAATGCCCCGATTTTTTTAAAAGATGCAGATTATAAAAACATTTCAAACAAATTACAATCCGATTCAATTGCCAAAATCACAGAGAACAATTATAAAACCTTGATTTCCCCTTCGGGAATTGTGGCAAAAAAAACCATCATCAAAGATCCGTTGGGAATTTCAATAATGGCCATACAACATTTGCAACAACTCGGCATTTCGGATGATTTCACACTTAAAGACGGTTTTTTGGTCAGTAAAGACGAACAGCATTTATTATTGTTTATCACTCCAAAATATCCCAGTAATAATACTACAGAAAACGGTCTATTTTCACAACAACTCTACCAACTGCGAGACGATCTAAATGGTGTTTTTAAAGATAAAGTGACAAGCTCCTATTTTGGTGGGACACTTATCGCTGTTGCCAATGCACAACAAATTAAAAGCGATATTCAGTTAACGGTCACGATTGCCATGATTTTACTCATGAGCGTTTTTATTGTGTTTTATAGAAAACTGACCATTCCGATAATTTTATTTGTGCCAACACTTTTAGCTGGACTTTTGGCTATTGCAATTTTATCAGTCATACGTTCTGAAATTTCTGCGATATCTTTGGGAATTGGTGCCGTGCTTTTAGGCGTCACTTTAGACTATTCTCTGCATATCCTAACCCATATCCGAAACAATGAAACGATCGAACAACTTTTTGAAGGCGTTTCAAAACCCATTTTAATGAGCAGTTTAACAACGGCAATGGCATTTTTATGTCTGCTGTTTGTAGATTCACAAGCGCTGCAGGATTTGGGCGTTTTTGCAGCCATAAGTGTACTTGGTGCTTCGGTATTTGCACTGATTTTTATTCCGCAAGCCTATAAAGGAACTTCGAGAAACACTTCAAAAACATCATTCATTGACAAAGTGGCGGCTTATCAGTACCATAAAAACAAAATCCTGATTGGAAGTATCGTCGCTTTTCTTATTTTAAGTGCTTTTACCTATCATCGCGTAACGTTTAATAAAGATATTTCGAAGCTCAATTTTCAACCAGAAGCTATTAAATCTGCGGAAGCGGCATTGGACAAATTGATCAATATCTCTTCGAAATCATTGTACGTGATTGCCTTTGGAACCAATGAACAAGACGTATTGGAAACCAATGATGGCATATTCAACAAGCTCCAAAATTTAGAAAAAAATCAAAATATCTTAAGCTTCAATTCGGTTGGTGCCTTGGTAACTTCGGATAAAAAACAAAAAGTAGCCATACAAACTTGGGAACGATTCTGGACTCCAGAGATCAAAGCACAAACTCAGATCAATTTGATTGAAAATGGTAATAAGTTCGGATTTAAACCGGCCACTTTTCACGAGTTTTATTCGCTTTTGGATCATGAGTTTCAGCCTTTAACTATTAACGAATACAAAGAAATCAACGTCGTCCCTATTGACGATTTTATTGCTAAGGATGGAAATTTCATGACCATTTCATCAGTCGTAAATGTTGATGAGGCAAATATTCAAGAGGTCAAAAACGCCTTTAAAGATACACAAAACACACTGGTTATTGACCGTCAAGCCATCAATGAAACCCTTCTTGGACATCTCAAAAATGATTTCAATAATCTGTTAGTCTATTGTTTTATTGCGGTGCTTCTGTTGTTGTTTTTGTTCTATAGAAATCTAAAATTGACACTCGTAACTGTCATCCCAATTATCATAACTTGGTTTGTCACGATCGGAATTATGGGATTATTATATCTAGAATTCAATATTTTTAATATTATCATTTCCACCTTTATTTTTGGATTGGGTGTAGATTACAGTATTTTTATAACCAATGGTATGCTGACAGGTACGTCGTCGATGGCAACACATAAAACATCCATTATTCTATCGGTTTTAACCACGATTTTGGGGGTTGGGGTATTGATTTTCGCAAAACATCCAGCATTGCATTCTTTAGCAACGATCTCAATTATTGGGATTCTTGCGGCGATGTTGATCTCGTTTGTGGTGCAGCCGATATTGTATAAACTATTAATTTCGAAAAACTCTCCCGCGGAAAGTGGAGAAATATTTAAAAAATAGGTTTACCACAGATCGTGTTGATCTACGCAGAAGTACTTAAATAATGAAACTTAATACCTATGGGTAAACGTCTGTTCCATTTGTGAAATGTAGTAAGTAATTTAAAGCAACATTTTTTCAGGTAATGAGAGAATTTGTGAAAATCCGTGAAATTAGTGTCAAAAAATTAAAAGATAAAGCGAGATGCTTCAAAAGAAAGCGTATTGACTCCAATAAAATCAGCAAAAATCAGCGTAATCTGCGAGACATAAAAACACCAATCAGCGAAAATCATTAATCAAAAAACCTTTAAGTAATTTAGCAATTGTCAAAGACCTTAAATATGGGAATCATTAAAACAACACCAATTACCAGAGTAAAATCAATCAGCAAGGAGGATTTTATTGAAAACTATTTCAAACCCCAAAAGCCAGTTTTGATTGCCGATTTGACTAAAGATTGGCCTGCTTTTGAAAAATGGAATTTAGACTATATCCAAAGCTTGGCTGGGGATCAGGTTGTACCGTTATATAATAATGAACCAACAAAAGGACGTCAAAACTCCGTCGCGCCAGCCAAAACAATGAAGTTGTACGATTACATCGAAATCCTAAAAACGCAACCGACAGATCTGCGTATGTTTTTCTACAACGTACTTCAAAAAATGCCCGTACTACTTGAAGATTTTAAGTATCCAGATATCGGATTACAATTTTTCAAAAAGTTGCCCGTCATGTTCTTTGGTGGCAAAGGCTCTAAAGTTTTAGCGCATTATGATATGGATCTGGCAGATTTGGTACATTTTCATTTCCACGGTCATAAGCAGGTCACACTTTTTGCACCCGACCAAGCTAAGAATCTCTATAAAGTACCTTTTACGGTACATAATTTAGAAACCATTGACATGGATAATCCAGATTTTGAGAAATATCCGGCGCTACAATTGGCGGAAGGAATTTCTGTGGAGATGCAACATGGCGATGCGCTTTATATGCCAAGTGGTTACTGGCATTATATTACCTATTTGGATGGTGGATTCTCCATTACCTTACGCGCTTTTCCAAGAAAATTAGGACGATTGGCAAAACTATTTTCAAACATTGTTTTTATGAGAACCTTTGAAAATTTAATGCGGCGCACCGTGGGCCAAGGTTGGGTGGATTATAAGGAAAACCAGATGGTCAAGCGCATGAACAAAAACTATCATAAACACCATTCAGATACATAACACGCATCATAGTGCTCAATTATTTTTAAGCTATTTAGTGGTTTTAAACCTAACGTCATGTGGCATTAAGAAATCAATGAACAACCTTCCAAATGTTAGTATTTACAACGCTGAAATTCCTGAACACACCAAATTTAACGATTCTGCTTTTTTTATTGGCAACAGCTTTTTAACCAAAAACAAACAAGGCCTTTGGGAGCTTTATGTAGAAGTCGATCCATTGGAAATCGGTCTCATTTCTGGACGCTTAACAGAAGAACTAACCTATAAACAGGAAGCCGTTATTTTCAACAGAATATAGATACGATCGGATGCTCCAATTACTCTCAGAAAAAAAATAAAATGAATCCAGAAAAGGCTATTTCGAATCTGAGAAATAAGGAAGGCTTGAACGATAAAGCAATAGGATATGGGAATGAAAAGGCTTTGAACCAACCACTGGCACATCATGCCATTGTTTTTAAACCTGAAGAACTAAAAGTATGGGTCTCTGCAAATCCGTACCAATTAGGAGAATTTATAGCCTATGACCTCAACACGGTTTTCAATGACAGAAATAAAAATCCATCTGCCGTAACATTTTCAAATGAAAACTTGAACATTGCTAAATACCCCTTTCTGGAAACCGATGCTTATAAAAATTATAAGCCTATCTTACTTTAGAACATAAGGTTTCCAATATCCTAAAAGAAAAACAGGTTATGGTTGAAAAAGAACTTCAAAAGCTATCCCAATTAAATCCAAATTACTGGAAAGCCTATTATCTTGCATGAATTTATCATTATAATCATAAGCAGTATGCTAAAGCGCTGATAAACTTTAAATTAGTTTCCAAAAAAGAAATCACGACGCTTGCTGATGCTGAAAAAGTTGAGAAACACATCAAAAAAATCAAAACGCAAACTCAATGATTCCTGAAATAGAAACCAAATCTGCAACAGAAATAAAAGCACTTCAGGAAGCTAAACTGAAAGTGGCCTTGGAATATCTTTCCGAAAACTCGCCATTTTACAAACGGCATTTTGAAACGCATCAGATTTCGATTGCGGAAATTCAGACGCTTGAAGATTTGAGAAAAATTCCAGTCACTACAAAGGATGATTTGCAGCAATTCAATAACGATTTCATCTGCGTGCCAAAATCAAAAATCATTGATTATGTCACCACTTCCGGCACATTGGGAGATCCTGTAACCTTTGCATTAACCGATGCAGATTTGGAACGTTTGGCATATAATGAAGCCATTTCCTTTGCTTGTGCCGGTGTCACTTCAGATGATGTTTTACAATTGATGACTACGATAGACCGTCGCTTTATGGCTGGGTTGGCATATTTTTTAGGCGTTCGTAAATTGGGTGCAGGTATTATCAGAGTTGGTGCCGGAATACCAGAACTACAATGGGATTCCATCTTAAAGTTTAAACCAACCTACCTCATCGTCGTGCCTTCGTTTTTATTGAAAATGATTGAATATGCCGAACAGCATCATCTTGATCTCAATACGTGTGGTGTAAAAGGTGCCATTTGCATCGGAGAAGCTTTCAGAAACGACGATTTCACATTAAACACCCTAGGAAAAAAGATTACAGAACATTGGCAAATCGAATTATTTTCCACCTATGCCTCTACCGAAATGAGCACCGCATTTACAGAATGTGAGGCGCAACAAGGAGGACATCTGCATCCTGAACTGATCATTGCAGAGCTTTTAGATGACAATGACCAACCTGTAAAAGAGGGCAGCATCGGCGAATTAACAATTACGACCTTAGGTATTGAAGCCATGCCATTACTACGATTCAAAACTGGCGATATGATGAAGGCTCACTATATGCCATGTCCATGTGGACGAACAACCATGCGACTTGGTCCAATCGCCGGTCGAAAAAAGCAAATGGTAAAATATAAAGGCACCACCTTATATCCGCCAGCCATGGAAAACGTTCTCAATCATTTCAACCAATTAGAATGCTTCGTTATTGAAATAAGTCACAATGCGATTGGAACTGATGAAATCTTGATCAAAATCGCCTCAAACAACCCATCAGAAGTATTATTAAGTCAAATAAAAGACCGTTTTAGAGCTAAATTACGTGTAACCCCAAAAATTGAATGGTGTGATAAAACTGTCGTTGATGCTTTACGCTTTCCGAAACTAAGCCGAAAACCTCTTCTTGTTATTGATAAACGCAAATAATCCCGTATTTTTATAAGTATCATGAAACATAAAAACAACATCTTCAACAGGCCAGACAAAAAACCAATCCTTTGGGATGCGTTTTACGAATCAACGAATACTCAAAAACCTTTGGTCATTTTTTGTCATGGCTACAAAGGATTCAAAGATTGGGGCGCTTGGGATTTGGTGGCAGAAGCATTTTCAAAAGCCGGTTTCCTTTTTGTGAAATTCAATTTTTCACACAATGGAGGCACGATAGAACAACCGATTGATTTCCCTGATTTGGAAGCCTTTGCACAAAACAGTTATTCTAAGGAATTGGAAGATCTGGACAACCTCATCACATTTTTACTTTCTGCGAAAAATCCTTTTTATGCAGAGATTGACCCACTTAATCTCACGCTCATTGGCCATTCCCGTGGTGGCGGAATCGCCATAATCAAAGCCTCTGAAGATGATCGTATTACCAAAGTGATCACTTGGGCAGCGGTTTGCGATTTTGGAAAACGTACGGCTACTTCTGGAGAATTGGAACAATGGCAAAAAGATGGTGTCAAATATGTGCTGAACGGCCGCACCAAACAGCAAATGCCACACTATTTTCAGTTTTATGAAGATTTTAAAGCGAATGAAAATCGTCTAAACATTGAAAACGCCACTAAAAACCTACATATTCCTCAACTTATTATTCATGCAAAAGAGGATCCATCGGTAAGTTACAGTGAAGCTGAACATTTGAACTCCTGGAATTCTGACAGTATTTTATTTCCTATTGAAAAAAGCGACCACGTTTTTGGGGCATCGCATCCGTGGCATGAAAAACATCTTCCAATGCCACTGCAGGATGTCGTTCAAAAAAGTATTGAGTTTATCAATCAGTAAAGATTTCTCAAACACTTTTCAGTTAACAATATTTTCAAATGGATACGTCGAAGTTTGAAACAATTGATAATATGCACTATTTTGAAATCTTGCTATTAACAATGCTTTCACACTTTAAATACTTGACACAACTCTTTTGGTGATAGCTTTTGGCTCGGCAGTTTAAATGCATTTTCGGTAAATGCCGGGTATTTTGTATCTAAAGAAGATGAGATGCTTCAGGTAGGCTTAGGTTTTGGTTTTTAATTAATCTGTTGAAACAGGTGTAGCTATGAGTTTGGAAATCATCCTTGTTTTTATCATTCTTGGCATAACCATTCTGCTGTTTGCAACAGAAGCGTTACCTATTGATAAAATTGCTTTTCTTATTATTGTGGCGCTTGTCTTATCTGAATTAACTACTCCTGAAGAGGCGATTAGTGGATTTTCAAGTCCGGCAACCATCACTATATTAATGCTGATGATTTTAGCCATTGGACTCGAAGATAATGGCGTGATCGATTTGTTGACACAATCCATCAAAAAATTAAAAATCTTGCCAATGGCATTGATGGTTCCTGCGTTCATGCTTATTTCGGCGTCTATTTCGTCCTTTATAAGCACGACTGCTGTGGTCGTTATTTTTATCAAGATTATTGCGCAACTCTCAGAAAAGTACAATTTTTCAGCACCAAAATTATTGATGCCGATTTCGTTTGCAGGTATTTTAGGTGGCAGCTGTACGCTGATGGGAACCTCAACAAATATTTTGGTGAATTCAGTCGCTATTAAGTTGGGTGCAGAACCGTTCTCGTTTTTTGAATTTAGCGTGTATGGCCTAATTCTGTTAGCAGTTGGGATTGTATTTATGACCTTTGCCAGCCGATGGTTGCCTAAATCCAGCAATGATCAGCTTCATGAAGTTTACGTTGACAATACTTTTATGTTTACGCTTACCGTAAAGCCGGAGTCAAAACTTATTGGCACGGCAATTTCCGAAGCTAAATTTTATAAAAATCCAGACATTCGCGTTTTAAAACTTATCCGTGATGATATCGTCAATAATTCGCCAGGACCAAATACAACGCTTAGAGCACAAGACAAATTAGTGGTATTGAGCGATGTGAAGGCCTATGCTTCCATTTCAAAAGATGATTTTACGCTCACTTCTGAAAATGAACACTACTTTCAGGAGGAGGTGGATCCTAAACTAGATAGTGATAGCGAAAAAAACGCTTACAGCTATGTTGAATTATTGATTCTTCCTGGATCAGAATTTATTGATAAATCCTTCTCAGAAATCAAAAGACTGCTCTTTAATGTGGCCACACCTTTGGGGATTCAAAACAGAAATCAGTTTCAAAAAGGCATGCGTCTAAATCTGCCTAAAATCATAAAAAACACCTATTTGCAAGCGGGAGACAAACTACTTTTAAGAGCAAAAGAAGATGAAATCACCTACCTTTATTCCTTAGATAATACCATTGTAATGAGACAACATGAGGAAGATTACAAAATCAATCCTTACAAACGCGCCATAAGTTTATGTGCCCTATTAATGGTTATCGGTTTGGCTGCGACTGGTGTTTTAAGCATTTTAGCGAGCACATTATCTGGCGTTGCTTTATTGTTGATCACGGATTGTATCAACTTATCAAAGATTTACAAAAAGGTCAATTGGCAAATTATATTTTTGTTGGCCGGCATGATTCCTTTGGGAATTGCGATGAACAATTCAAAAACAGACCTTTGGATTTCTGCACAATTATTGGAATTGCTTACGGGCCAAAACAACATCATAGTTTTAGGCGTTCTTTTTGCAATCACGATGTTTATGAGTGGTTTCATGTCCAATAATGCTACGGCCGTCATTGTAACGCCCATAGCCATAACCATTGCGGCAGGATTGAACCTGCCTCCTAAACCCTTTATTCTGGCGGTTATGTTTGCTGCCAATTTTAGTTTTTTTACACCCATGGGCTACCAAACCAACACCCTTATTTATGGAACAGGGGCTTACAAATTCAAACACTTTTTGATTATTGGCGGACTTTTATCACTTATTCTACTGGTTGTAGGCACGTTATTATTAGCAACCATGTTGTAAATATCTTAGTTTGATCAAATATTTCAACCAACCAATGACTTCAACACTTTAGTCCTTATTTATTGCGATATGCAACGCTTAAACATAAATTTTTTAATTTTTTCACAAAAGTTTATCAGATACCAAAGTGTTACCAATAGCTTTAGTAATTTTAGGGATTCTAACACCTAATAGTCATGTCCAAACAGCCTAAATTAACACGCTTTAATCAAAGTGTTTTATCGAAATATCAAATCTACAATGCCATTTTCATGACCTTGCCATTTGATGCCGTCACTAAAACTGGCGTTCTATTGCCATTGTTTCATGAAACCTGTCAAAAAGGCTTTAGCGATGGCAACGATCCCACCACTATTGTGAATACTTTTTTCGAGAAATACCAAGCCCGACGCACTCCAGAAAGTCAAATCAATTTATTGTTTCGATTTATTCAATATATCGAACGTCAGGTGGTTTTGTTTGATGCCATAGAAGATGCCGCTTTTCCGATCGTCAATAATATGGATGGAATTGGCACTTTAAGAAGTTTAAAAGAAACCGTTACTGCTGAAAACAAATTGGAATTGCTCCAAAAATACTTAGAAGAATTCAAAGTCCGAATTGTCCTGACCGCGCATCCCACACAATTTTATCCAGGTTCTGTTTTAGGAATTATTACCGATTTGACCGAGGCCATTAAAGAAAATGATTTGCTTCGCATCAATGATTTATTGGCACAATTAGGAAAAACTCCTTTCTTTAAGCATGAAAAACCAACACCTTATGATGAAGCCGTCAGCCTCATCTGGTACTTGGAAAATGTATTTTACAAATCTTTCGGAGATATTTTTGATTATATCCAACAGAATATTTTTGATGGCAAAGAAATAGACAATGACATCATCAACATCGGTTTTTGGCCAGGAGGCGATAGAGATGGAAATCCATTTGTAACGCCTGAAATTACGCTAAAAGTTGCGGAGCGCTTAAGGGAAACGATCATTAAGAATTATTATCGTGACATCAGAAGTTTAAAGAGAAAACTGACCTTTAGAGGTGTTGAAGACAGCATGGCAATGCTGGAAAGAGAACTTTATACGCTAAGAATTGGCAATCCATCCGAATTGACTTTGGAAGGTTTTAAGGCAGAATTGAATGCCATTAAAGACCTCATTATCAGCAGGGATAATTCCTTATATGTTCCTGAGATCAACAGTTTGCTCAATAAAATCCATCTTTTCGGTTTCCATTTTTCAACTTTGGATATCCGTCAGGACAGTCGCGCGCATGAAAAAGTGTTTACTAATTTGGTACAAACGCTATTGGACAGTGGCAACACGATTTTCCCGAAAAATTATTTCGATTTATCACAACCAGAAAAAGTCGAGGTGCTCACAAACGTCCACGGGAAAATTGATTTATCCATGATTACCGATGAAGACACTCTTAAAACTTTAAAAACCATCGAAGCCATAAAAACCATTCAACAAACGAATGGCGAAAAGGCATGCAACCGATATATCATCAGTAACAACCAATCCACACTGCATGTCATGGAATTGTTTGCCATGTTAAAACTGGTATCCTTCCAAGAAGATATGTCGGTTGATATCGGTCCTCTTTTTGAAACCATTACCGATTTGGAGAACTCGCATGCGATTATGGAAGAACTCTACACGAATCCTGCCTACAGTGCACATTTAAAATCAAGAGGCAACAAACAAACGATCATGCTCGGCTTTAGTGACGGTACTAAAGATGGCGGCTATTTAATGGCCAACTGGGCAATTTTCAAAGCGAAAGAACGTCTTACCGAGATCTCACGTAAATATGACGTCACTGCTATTTTCTTTGACGGTCGTGGTGGTCCGCCTGCACGTGGCGGTGGAAAAACCCATAACTTTTATGCCTCTTTAGGGCCAACTATCGAAAGTAAAGAAGTGCAATTGACCATCCAAGGACAGACGATTAGCTCTAATTTTGGAACTTTAGATTCGTCCCAATACAACTTGGAGCAATTGATCAGTTCTGGAGTTTATAATAAAATGAGTACTACTGATTTGCGTATGACTCCTGATAACAGAGACGTCATGAGCAATTTGGCCGAATTAAGTTATAAAGCCTACGCCGACTTTAAAGCGCATCCAAAATTCATTCCTTATTTGGAGAATATGAGTACGTTAAAATATTACGCGATGACTAATATTGGAAGCCGTCCTTCAAAGCGTGGAAAATCGGAAGGATTGGTTTTCGAAGATTTAAGAGCGATTCCTTTTGTGGGCTCCTGGGCCCAACTCAAGCAAAACGTTCCAGGGTTTTTTGGAGTTGGAACCGCTTTAAAATATTATGAAGACGCTAACGAATTTGACAAAGTTCAACACTTATTTAAAACGTCGAGCTTCTTCAAAACCCTGATTGAAAACAGTATGATGTCCTTGTCAAAATCCTTTTTTGATTTGACCAAATACATGTCTGAAGATCCCGAATATGGCGCCTTCTGGAATATTATCCATGACGAATATGTGACCACAAAACGTTTGATCCTTAAATTGACAGGGTATCAAGAATTGATGCAGGAAGAACCATCGGGCAAAGCTTCTATTAATATCAGAGAATCTATTGTGTTACCTCTTTTGACCATTCAGCAATTTGCCTTAAAAAAAATTCATGAATTGGAAAAAGCATCGCCTCGAGACGAAGAACAGATAAAAATTTATCAGAAAATCGTGACCCGTTCTTTGTTCGGAAATATTAATGCCAGTCGAAATTCGGCATAGTAAACACGTTGCGATTCATCTCTTTAAAAGCCCTCAACATCTTTATACTGAGGGCTTTTCAATTATAACAGTTTTTCAGAAACAACCGCGCTTTTCTTAATAATCAGAACATTTTAATCCTTGTGAAATTCACTATTTATGATCCTTTATAACTAAATAAAAAACAACGATTTATAAAAGAGATAAGATTCATTTCAAAATTTTGTCGATATAAATTAGGAATTACAAATTAGTTTTTTGACTTTTGTCCCATAAATGAAGAAACAAATTTTAAATATTATTTCTATTATTAGCGTCGTGATTATTTCACAGCGATAGGGAATG
>NZ_JBMDWE010000009.1:0-122836 GCF_053579655.1 Gelidibacter sp.
TGACATCCACCACCGTTAAGGTAACCGTGTTGGCACCGATATTCGAACAATCAAAAGTGTTTGGAACTACCGTCATGCTTGCAATACCGCAGGCGTCATTGGAACCGTTGTCCACATCTGCAGGAACGATACTGACGTTCCCATTGGCATCGAGATCCACACTGATATTTTGAGTAATGACCTGTGCAGGAGTTACATCATTTACCGTGACCGTTGCCGTTGCTGAACTGCTATTCCCATTGACATCAACGACTGTTAAAGTGACCGTGTTTGGACCAATATCCGAGCAAATAAAAGTGTTCGGGGATACAGACATGCTTGCGATACCACAGTTATCATTGGAGCCATTGTCCACAGCTGCAGGAAGAACGCTTGCATTACCATTCGCATCTAAGTTGATACTTATGTCTTGAGTAATAACTTGTGCAGGAATCACCTCATTTACTGTTACCTGTGCTGTTGCCGAAGCCACATTACCCACAGCATCTGTAGCCGTTAAAGTGACTGTGTTGGCACCGACATTCGAACAATTAAAACTTGTAATGTCAAGTGCTAAAGTGATCTCACTACAGGAGTCAAAAGACCCATTATCGATACTGCTAGTTGATATAGTAGCGTTTCCAGATGCATCCAATTGGACGCTAATATCTTTAGTAACAACTGTTGGTGGTATGGTTTCTAAATCCCAAGAGAGAATTACCCGTCCTCCTGCACCACGGCCACCAGTTCTTGTAGGTTGAGCACCGGAACCTCCCCGGGTACTAGACCCACTTCCTCCACCTCCGGGGATGGTACCATTATTCCCATCACTAATCGGCATAACGCCTGTACCCCCTGAGCCTCCTCCATTGGCACCTGCAAAGCCCGCACCAGATGGACTTGTTGTAGTGGCATTAGCCTGGCCACCCGAGCCACCTGCAGCCCATATTTGCGATTCAAAACCCAAGATTGTTGAATGGTTACCATCAGTGCCAGTGCCATTACTAACGCCGCTAACTGAACCCGCAACATCAATAGTTAGTACCGCTCCTGGTGTCACTGCTATTGAGTTGCTTGCATATGCACCTCCACTACCACCAGCACCGGAATTTATGTTCGAACTATTCCCGGTACTTCTAGAGCCGCCACCGGCACCACCACCTCCCCATGCCTTCACATTGATACTGGTAATACCGCAAGGCACAATAAAAGTCCCATCAGCATCAAACACCGTTTCATTGCTTACCAATATATAATTGGGACTACTTTTAGTGAACGTTGCACCACAAGTGTCTGTAATGAGAAGCGCCACATTATATGAGCCTAAACCATTAAACTGAACCTGCGGATTTGATGAACTTGCATTGGTCCCATTAAGAAATGTCACGGTTGATGGCGTAAAAGTCCATAGGTAGGGAGCAGTTTGTCCATAAGAAGTATTGGTAAAATTGACCACACCTCCGTTTTGTACCACTTGGGTGTTTGAAGAAAAGTCAGCTATTGCAGGAATTAAAGTAAAGGTCAAGGCCGCATGGGAAGCACCACCTTGTTCTACAACACGGAATTCTACCGTAGAAGAAGCATCCAATCTTCCCGTCCAAATATTATCATGGAAATCACCCCCTCCAATATGCTCAAAAACCTGAACCCCATCAATATATAATCTTGCTGCATCGTCATGCGATGTCACATCTATTTGATAAATACCACAAGTAAAATTACTGCGCTTGTACACAACCGTATGGTCATCATTAGCCACGAGACAACCTTGGTACCCAGAGGCACTTGAAGGCGAAAGCATCTCCCCCCAGCGATCTTTAGAATCGAAGGTCAGGTTGGGTTCCGTATAATAGCCTGCATAAATTATTCCAGAAAGATTAAGATTATTACCATTATAGGCATAGACAGTCCACTGGTTGTCACCAAATACAGAGGGATCGCCCGCCACACACGGAATCACATTAACCGAATAATCCTCAATCTGCCCCTCACCGCTATAAGTAACGCAGGGATCAGAATTGTAACTGTTATAGCTCCCAACAACGCGCATGATAGTTGTACCTGCAGCAGCAGTTATTGGCACATTGATGACAGCCGTTATTACCTTACCATCAACTCCCGTTGAATTGGTGATGGTCCCTATATTATAAGATTCACCAGCATCGCTAAAATCGCCATCTTGATTCCAATCAAAAAATACCGTATAATAAAACTGATTATTGCCATTGGTAAAGCCTTCCAAAGTAATAGTTTGAGCTCCACCAGCTGATAAGTCTGTACTTATTGAAGTATAGTTCTCATAAGATGGACTACCCGTTAAGGGTGAGCTATAATTATCAATGGTTCCAAAATTCACATGGGTAATGGAACGCACCTCAGCAAACGTGATTTCACAATAATTATTAGTACAAGAGGTATTGGCTGTTGTAAAGCTCCAGTTTGCAACACCTATGGCATTCCCACAATTGTTTTTAGGGACTACTTTCCAATAATAAGTTGTATTGGCAGCAAGCGGAATGGTTTGGTAGGATGTACCTGTTACATTTTGAATGACAGAAGCAGGCATGGAGCCAGGGCTAAAATAGACATCATAAGAGGTGGCGCCAGGCACCGCATCCCAGGCAACAGAAGAAACCGCTCCCCCGCCGTCATAACAAACCCCGGTGGCACCATTTAACGGAAACGCAGAGCTTGCGGCACGCGGCGCCGCATTAGCACCAGCTGTTGCCGGGACATTAACGGAAGGAGCACCGCCGCCCCCAACGCTGATGTTACCATTATGAGACCCTGCGACCACAGGATTAAACTTAACGTAAATAACGCGACTATATGTACCACCAGATTGTGGGAGACTTAATGAAGTTGTATAAGGACCTCCTGCCGTCGTGCTATAGCTAAATCCTGTAAGTGCAGCCACACTTACGTTCTGCGTGGTGAGGTTTCCACCTGTTATTGTAAAACTCTCTGGCCCCGCAGTTGTATTTGTGCAATGTTCTCCAAAACTATTTAAGGCACTCACCGTTAATATAGATGGAAATGCTTCGTTTACAATTGAAAAATCATCTATAGCCATATCTGACGCATATTGGCCTCCACTTCCAGTAACTCCACTAAACCTTAATTGCACATTGGAGTTCCCAGCATAGGGAAGCAAGGAAATTGCCGAAGCTTCCTGCCAGTTACTTGACTGATGGCCATTACGACTCCAAATGTTTCCAGACCAAGTAATACCATTATTGGTTGACACCTGAACAGAAAGTGTCCCCATACTACTCCCATTCATATGATACCAAAACCCTAATTTCGGATTGTTGACCCCCGAAAAATCGAATATAGGCGTGACCACATATCCTACACTATTTAAACAACTGGTAGATTCTGTATATAAGTATTTGCCCCCTCCAGTGGTATGGTCACTACTTGGTCCAGTGCCTGGAGTAGCTGTTGTACCACTATAGACATCCCAATCTATGTTGTCCCCTAAAGCATTTGTCCAACATTGTTCAAGAATCACAGTACCATCACCTGTACATGTAGTTTTGGGCTCACTTAAAGTCCAACTATCAAAGTTCTGATGATATGGGAAAGAGGACACCTTGGCGCAAGGTGTGGATACGCCTTGAACAAGAACATTATCAAATCTGTAGTATGCATCAACATTTTTATTTTTATCGTTTTTTAATCTAATAATTATTTGTACGCTATTACCATTTAAACCCTCCTGTGAAGCAATTCTATTCGAAAACGTCCCAGCAGACCCTATAGTCTCGCCGTTAATACTAAATAATATTTCTGCTCCATTATTAAGTTTATAGTAAACTTTAATATAATCATCTAGCGAACTTACACCTGAAAAATTTAAAGTCAGTTTGACATTTGAAAATTGAGTGATATTTATATTCTGTGATGCCCATACATTTTCTCTTTTCAAGTTTTTACCTTCCATTTGGCCAGATTGTACTTGAAAATATTCGGATTGACTAACTGTTTCTCTCGTCCATTTAGGTGGAGTACCAGAACCTACAATAGTTCCGTTGGAATAAGAATTAAAATTCTCAGACCAAATGGTAGTTTGAGCAAAAAAAGTGTGAAACGAGAATGCCAAAACGGCAAAAAGTAATGCTTTTTTCATAAGGTTGGTTTTAGTTAAATTAAAACTACAGCACAACTGTGTTGTAGTGGGGTTTTCAATCTAGTTGTAGGTCAACTCTTAGAAAAGGGTACGCAAAATTTATATAGAAATGATGGTCTTAAAAAGCAAGATGTATGATCATAATAGCAAAATGTATGTAGAAATTAAATATAAAGCGTATTCTAAAATCAGAAATAAGGTCCTTAAAAACTTCGCTATTAACCTTCTGTGTTCTAAAGTAACACAAACTGTTAAAAAAATAACAATTATTTAACAATATTCGTCCTTTAGCATGAAATCATAGCTAAAATGACTCAAACACCCCATTATACTCTTTTAGAACTAATTAAGATCAACAATTATTTTTTTACTAAACACTCCTGTAGAGGTTCTGATCTTAAGAACATAATTCCCCGATGAGACCCCCTTAACAGGAATTCTAATAACCCGTGGATCTTGTAAACTTTCACGCTTCCAAGTCCTTACTTTTTGCCCTAAGATAGAGATCAGATCAACACCCTCAATAGCCAGGGTGCTTGGGTTTTCGATATAAATCTCTTGTGTTTTATTTAAATACTGGACGTTCAAGCTTTTGAAAAGCACGTCTATGGTTGATAAGGTTTGTGAAGGTTGAAATGCCAAATAGAATCTATTAACATAACTATCTGGCTTCAAATTGATATGATAGTCTGCATTATTGATTTTCATATACGTATCCATGAGGGCATCATAAATAAAAACATCAATATCAGAGTCAAAATTCTCAAGTGCACTGAGTTTAATTCCAATGTTACCTGAATTCTTTAAGAAGATCCCCAAGGGTATTTTTTTAGTCATATCAAAATCACCAATGCCCTGAATCACGTACCTATTCTCACCAATCATCCAAGACATGTCATTTGGTAAGGCCTCAGTATTTATTGCATCATAGCCATAATCAAATCCGTCAGTTGCCAATTGGTCAGGCACAAATCCTAAAAGCAATGGTCGGGTAGCGCCATGAGGGGTTTTAAATACCAACCGTATTCTTTTTATAACAGCAGCCCTATTTTTAGCCGCGGGCGTTGCAGCTGTGGTAGTTCTCATAAATACCGAGCCATTGTTTAATGTTCCCGTAGCGCCTTCCTTTACAAAAACACGTTGTTTATTTTCAAAAATAACAGTCCCACCGGACGCATTGGCCACTACCATAAATCCCTGCCCAACCGGAACATACCTTTCCGGAAGTTTGGATGGGGTGCCCAATCCACTGATCTCCGGTGGCGAGGCTGAAGGGTTACCTCCCGTTAAATTATAGGTTGAATACCCCCCTTGATAATCGGCCAATACGTGCGTGGCATTTGAGGTGTAATGTTCCCAAAAGTAAAGCGCACCTTGAATGCTGCGAAAATTATCATTTATAAACGCATCTGCATCAATTGCCGAAGGATACGGATTGCCCACCAACGACTGATTGCCCACGGTAATTGGCGTACTTATGACCCCATTGTTTGGTTTGCCCACAAAGGTGTAGTTCTGCGAAGCAGCAGCGGCACCACTTCCTTTCATGATATAGCCTAAGCCTACAGTAATAGGATAAGTGACATTGATCCGATTCCATGCGGCATAGGTGTTTTCAGGATAGTTTTCATACAAATACAACCATCGGCTACTTAACGTTATGGGTGAGGTATTTGGAATAGCATTATGGCCTGGCGTCCATTGTACAGGCACCCCACCATCATGAAGTACACTTTGTATCGTGTAAGTAGCGCCATCAAAACTTACTGGAGACCCCCAATAATTGTAATTGTATAAATTAGAGCTGCCTTGCTGATCGCGTCTCAACACACCTGCTCCAGCATAATCCACAATACTTCCAGTATCTTGCAACAACTGTGACTCCCCCACCAAACGTAAGTCACCATTGAGAATCAGATAGTCCATCACCCGAAGGCTCTGTCCATCATTGGCATCACCATTGGCAATGGTTAGTGTATTGCTCGCGACATCTAAACCTGCAACCGTAATATTAATATCACCTGATGCAATATAATGTGAGGTTCTCACAATATTCCAGTCTATAGCTGTGCTACCATCAATACCTAGGCTGTTCGGAATGGCCTGAAAGGCGCCATGCAGCCAAACGTTGGTATCCGCCCAGAATCCGTCGGCAGTTGTTTGATACGGAATGGGTGCCGTATCTGGCTGAAAGGTGGTCATATACCTCAGCACACCGTTAATTCCAGACCCATTACTTGAGGTTAAACTGCCTGATATGATATCAGTAATTTGGTTCATCTGGTAATACCCATCCAAATCAGTCCATGCCAAGCCAGCAATATCAATTTGCATCACGGTGCCCCTTACGTTGCCCAAGTTATCCGCTATTTCTTGATTCATCATCCTACGGATATGTTCCGTGGACAAGGCACGGCTCCAAATACGCAGTTCATCTGTTCCACCATCAAAATAGTGTAAAGGCCTAAATGGCGATACCAAAGTCTGATCCATGGCACCCACAATAAAATCTACCGTATTAGCCAATGGCAGAGTACCTGTGTTGCTATTAACAACCACACCATCCACATACAAGGTGTAAGTGCCACTTCCAAAGGTCAGTGCCACATGGTACCATCGGTTTGTTGTTATTGGAAAGGGTGATGTCAGCGCTGCTCCATCATTCCAATTAAAAGAAAGGATGTTATTTACCAATCTCAAATCATAGCCATTTACCAGGTTATTCGCGTCACGTTTGGACAAAATAGTTTGGATATTGCCCGTAGAGACATCCGATTTCATCCATATTTCAATGGTAAAATCGCCATCAAAATTATAATGATCCCTAAAACTGATATTATCATCCACCCCGTCAAAATCTAAAGCATTACAACCAATAAAGGTAATGGTAGTACTGGCGCTGGTATCCAAACAAGGTGCGGGGTTATCAATGGTCCAAGTGAGGGTGTAAACTTCGCCTATATCGCCACTAAATGTTGACGTGGGACTTGTAGCATCCGAAAATGAAAAGCCAGAAATCTGACCCGAAGTCACCGTCCATAAACCTGTTGCGCCGCTTCCTGTAACTGAACTACCTGCCAAGGTAATGGTAGTTTCGGTGCAGATGGCATTGGTGATATCTAGACCCGCATTGGCCGGAGCATTATAATCATTAACAGATATAATGACCCCATTACTTATTTGCCCTGTGGCACAAATAGATAAACTGGAGGTCATGACCACAGTAACCACATCGGCATCTGATAAGAGGGTTGTTGTAAAGGTCTCCGCCGTTTCTCCAAATACATCACTGCCGTTTATTTGCCATTGATAGGTTGGTGTTGCACCACCATCTACTGGAGTGGCTGTGAATATAACTTGTTCGCTCTGACAAATAGTCCTTGCTGTACTGCTAATACTTACCGAAGCACTGACACTCACATCCGTTATGGATATGGTACTGGTGCATGTACTAGAATTGCCAGAAGCATCGGTGATGGTGAAGGTCACCACATTGTCACCAATACTATTACAGTCAAATACCGAAGGTGATACACTTAGGGTGAAATTACAATTATCACTAGACCCATTGTCCAAATCGGCACCAGTTATCGTTACCAAACCTGTTATAGGATCTAAGGCCCTTGTGATATTCTGACAGCGTGCTACCGGAAGTTCCGTATCATTTACAGTAACCTCAAACGAACAGGTGGCCACATTGCCTTGGGCGTCTGTAAGCTCAAAAGTATTGGTGGTTATCCCAATCGGAAAAGAAGCTCCTGACGGCAATCCGGATTTTTGCACAATAGTCTCCCCTGTACAATTGTCTACAACCACAAGATTATAATTCACAATTGTGGAGCAACTGCCCACATCGGCCTCCAATACCATATCCTCAGGGCAGGTAATTGTTGGCATTATGGTGTCTACAATCTCAACCGTTCTAATCACCTCAAGGCCAGAATTACCATTGCTATCCATCACGTTATAGGTTACCGGATAGCTACCTACAAGATTAAAGTTTACCGCAGATAAATCTATGACAATAGCACCAGTATAATCCTCGTTAAAGCAGGAGTCATAAGCCGTGGCTCCTAATTCGGTGTAAGGCGCACACAATTCAATAATTTGCGGATTGGCGCCCTCCAACACAATGTCCGGTCCACTAGTATCAATCACCTCAACGGTTCGTGTTATTTGGGCTGCGGTATTTCCAGAGACATCGGTAACCGTATAGGTCACCACATAAAAACCTAAAGTACTGGTGTCCACATTTGAATTATCGATCACCACCATTGATGAGATATCACCAAAGCACGGATCAATAGCTTTAGCTCCCAATTCTATATAGGGCGAACAATCGCCAACAGTTTGCGGATTAGGACCATTGAGACTTAAGTGCGGCGCTTGGGTATCCACAATATTTACCGTACGAATTTGCGTCGCGCTTTGACCTGCAGCATTGGTAATGGTATAAACCACCGCATAGTTTCCTACCACATTCATGTTAATTGCCGAAGCATCTACTACAATACTTCCCGTAATATCACCAGCACAAGCATCAAAGGCAGTAGCACCCCATTCTGAATAAGTGCCACAGGCTTCAATGTTCATGGGGTTGGCGCCTAACAAAGTAATTATAGGGTCTTGAGTGTTGGTCACAATCACATCAACAAAACAGCTCACCATGATGCCATCAGAACCCGTAGCCTGAAAGGTTACCCTAGTGGTGCCTAACGGATACACCCCACTAGCATCAGCACCACCGCCATTAAAATTGTTGGTTATGGAAGTTATCGTACAATTATCTGTAACAATGGGCAGCGGCACATTCACATTGGCAGTACATTGGCCCGCAGTAGCGTTAACGGTAATGGTTGACGGACAGATGATGGTAGGCGGCTCAACATCAGTAACGGTAACCTTTTGTGTACAGGTCACAGAGTTTCCTGCTGAATCTGAAACCACCCAAATGACCGTAGTGGTCCCCACAGGAAAAAGGTTTCCTGGTGGAATCCCAAAAGGTGTTGTTATAATCGATTTACATTTCTCGAATGCCGTTGGAAACCACCCTAAATCATACAAATCTACATAAGCGGTACATTGCCCTGGATCATTGTTAACTACTACATCGTTTGGGCATTCAACTACAGGCGCATCATAATCATTAATGGTTACCTTAAAACTACAACTGGCTGAATTGCCTGCGCCATCTTTAATAGTGTAAGTAACGGTGGTTGTACCTGCTAAAAAGTTGACAGTAGTGGCATCATTAATGCCAGTATTGGCACTTGACCCCGCTGTAGCCCCTGATAAGGTATAAGTCTGTAACACAATAGGGCCGCAACCATCTGAGGTAGTAGGCATCAGCGAACCCACACCTTTCAAACCGCCCTGGCAATCGGCCACTACATCTTTGCAGGTAATTGTTGGTGGCGTAACATCAGGAGCACACTGACCATAGGCGTGTATGGCAGCAAATATGCTTAACAGAAGGGTTACGTACTTTTTTACCATACTTATTTGGATCATTAAAAAGCTTACAGACCATACCTCAATAAACTACATGATCACAAAGTATTTTAAGAATCAGCGATCAGCCCAAAATCTATAACCCATGTGATAAAATGAATAAGGGTTTTATAAAGATAAATGTTTTTGGATTTCACTAAAATTAATTCGACAAAGCGCACGTTTAGCTTTTTATAGGCATGAACTGCTATGTCTTAACTATTTATATTGTCTTCCCCAAGTCCATAACTGCCTTTTCCTGGCCCTTTCACTTCTAAAAGACATTTGAACAGATTTAAATTAATAGAATTGCGGATGGCCATGTCGATGTGCAGCAGACAGCCTAGTTTTAAAAGAAGCCATTGTATTGGCTACTGATTTAATCACGGCATCAAGCCATCCAGAGATGGCTAAAACTAGGGACAACAAATCAGATAAATTCCGAAAAATAATCTTAATTTAGCTTAAATATATGGTACGTATATGCCATGGTGTATCTGCATATGAAATGGTTATGATTTTGAGCCAATAGGTACTCAAAACAGCTTAGAATGACCCTTGACTTGATTTTATACTGCCCATCCACCATAAGATCCTGAATGCACATGCCAAGGCAAAACCCTAAACCATACAGCTGCAAAACACTATAAATCAAAACACAACTTTATTTCCTGTGTTTTTTGTATGCTTATTACATATATATTCGCTGGTGGCAGCTAACCTATGAAAAAGCAAAAAATCAATTTGAGATTGGAGAAAATGCATACATAACAACAAGCAAAATTTGCGATAACAGATTAAAGTTAAAATACCAAAATACTGTCGCTTGTTAAAAAACTACAAAAGAATTTTATAATTTGAAGTTAAAATTGGGGTTATGATTAAGAAAACTATTTTTGTTTTGATGATAATGATTTCAACGAATCTGTTATCACAAACAGTTATTGTTAATAGCGGAGCTAATTGGAACTATTTAGATGATGGCTCTAATCAAGGAAATACATGGTGCAGCACAGGATTTAATGATGCATCATGGAATTTGAATTTCCCTGCTCCATTTGGATATGGTGACACACAAACAACAACTGTTGGCTACGGTGCGGATGCCAACAATAAGTATCCTACTACCTATTTTAGAAAATCTTTTAACGTATCAGACAATACTCTATATAACTACTTAGAATTGGAGGCTATTCGCGACGATGGCATGATAGTTTACCTGAACGGAGCTGAAGTTTGGAGCGATAATATGCCTGCTTATTTTGATTATCAAACATATGCTTCTTCAGGTGTAGGTGGAAGTGATGAAACTAAATGGATCTCGAAAATAATAAGCAGTAGTTTAGTAACAGGTACCAATGTATTAGCAGTAGAAATTCATCAACAATCAGGGACAAGTTCAGATATTAGTTTTGATTTTAGACTTAAAGGATATGAAACTATACCTGCTGCTATAACGAGAGGACCATATTTACAATCTGGAACACCTACAAGTGTAATTATAAAGTGGAGGACTAATTTTCTCACAGAATCTGTCATTAATTACGGAACGTCATTAGGTACATTAAATAGTACAAAGCAAGACAATACTCCAAGAATTAATCATGAAGTTAAATTAACTGGGCTTTTACCAAACACAAAATATTTCTATGAAATAGCAGATTTAGCTGGTGTTTATGTAACAGCAAGTAGTGAAATGTTTGTAAAAACGCCTCCTAATGTAGGAGAAAAACAATTTGTAAGAGCATGGATTCTAGGGGATGCTGGTACGTTAAATCAAAACCAAAGAGATGTAAGAGATCAGTATTATAATTATGTAACTACAACCTCAACAAATCCAAATCAAACAGATATGATGTTGTTTTTAGGAGATAATGCCTATACTACCGGAACAGATAATGAGTATCAAAATGCTTTTTTTAATATTTATTCTGATATGTTAAAAAAATCAGTGGCATGGTCAACATTCGGAAACCATGATGGGTATTCCTCAATATCAAATATTCAATCTGGACCTTATTATGATATATTTTCATTTCCTACTGCAGCAGATGCTGGTGGGGTAGCCTCAGGTACAGAAGCCTATTACTCCTTTGATTACGCTAATATTCATTTTATCGTTTTAGACTCCGCTCAATTGTACAACAACCCAACTCAAATAGCATGGTGTCTTTCAGATATAAAAACAACTTCTCAAGATTGGATTGTAGCATTATTTCATCATCCACCATATACAAAAGGTTCACATGATTCTGACACAGAGACCGAACTAATCGCTATGCGCAACAACTTTTTATCAATATTAGAAAATAATGGTGTTGATTTAGTACTCAGTGGCCATTCCCATTCTTATGAAAGATCCTATTTTCTCAATGGTCACTATGGACTTTCTAATACTTTCAATTCATCAACCCATACTGTTGGTGCGAATGGTGATTTATCAGGAAAAGAAGATCAAGCAGATGGACCATACACCAAAACCGCAAGTGATACTCAAGGAACCGTTTATATAACTACAGGATCAGCAGGGAAAATTTCAGGCGGAAGTTTGAATCATAAAGCCATGTATACCTCAATAAATGAACTTGGATCATGTGTTTTAGAAATTGAAAATGATGGGACTACTGGACAGAACTTAAATGTAAAATTCTTAACTATGAGTGGGACGATTGCAGATTATTTTACAATTAATAAAACAGGGGTTATGCTTTCTTCAGAAAACAAAATTGATAACTCAATAAAAGCCTATCCAGTACCTGCAGAGACAGTTATAAATATTAAGATTCCAGATAATGAAACAGTTAAAAACATAAGAATTTTCAGTATAACAGGTGTACTCATTAAAGAAAGTAATAATCTTAAAACTGACATAAACAATTTGGCTTCAGGGCAATATATTCTTGAAATTACAACAAATAAAAATACTACTTATAAAAAAATTATAATAAAATAGATTGGAGATTTAGAATGGAACAATTTTATAGGTCGTTAAGTAACAAATGACACCATAACCTAAATTCATTATGGGTTTTAAAAGAATCTAAATCATACCATTTTTAATAAAAACGGTCTAGAATATCCTATATAAATAATGATGGACATTCGGCCACTAGAGAAGACAGTAATAACAATAAATTTTATTCTAAGCTGGATAAATTAAAACGGAACTGAACTCTGAAAAAACAAATGTAGATTTTGCTAAAGTGACCTATTTTGATTGGGATAGTTTAATAATTGTCGGATTATACACCAACATAGAAAATGTCGAATAAGAGTTAAACTTAAATCTCCCAAATTTTAGACAGAACGGAATTCGCTAATTATTGAAAAAGAGCAAAGTAAATTCCAAACTAGAGAAGATGGAATAAAAAACCTTGGGCAAACCGTTTAAAAATAATTGCTTAGTTCTCGTATACTTGGAAATTCCTTCAACATTCCCACAGGCTCATTCAATTTTTACTGTTTAGGAGTTAACATCGGGAAGCCTACAAGCACAAGTTCATAAATCCGTCGTGTAACACTTCTTAAAAAAATGGAATTAGCGTATCTTGCCAATCTATTTAAAGTTGAGAATTATGGAAGTAAGTAAAGTACTAGATTATATACAAGAAGTCTTAGAAAAGATGCCAGCAGACTGGTTGAATTTAACCACCCATCGTCTAGATATTTATGATGAAGCATTAGCCAAAACGCAGTTCCTGGAACAATTTGAAGACTTATTCAAGACCAATAATTCTGAAACCTCAGCACTCCATAACTTACCGACGGCTTACGATTATATTCGATTAGGTCATCCCCTATCTTGTGTACTGGAATGGACAATTGCTAAATTGCAAGATCTACCTTCCGAAAACGTCATCAGTTTTTCATCGCAAACCACGCCTATTTTGGCCATTCTGAGAAAAAACTTATTAGACAATAAAAATACGCAGATCCTTTATACAGATGAATTACCAAAGTTTTTTGATGCTGACGTAGTGCAACGCGTTTACGGCTATCAATTTGAATTAAAAAAAGTTGAGAATGCAGCAGAAATATCCAAATTTGAAGGTAGTACTGTTCTCATTTCACAAGATGACGCATTCGCAACTCCAAATCTTACACAAAATATTGATTTTGTCATCGGTTTGCATGCCGAACTTGGAAGTATTATAATAGTAAATAGTAATAAAAATGAAAGTTATATTTCAGAAATCCAACATGTAAGAAGAAGAGAAACCATTGCCATGACGCCAGCTAATTGTTTGGTGGCGCTAAAGTTACTTATTGGAGAGTCATCTTTTGTTAATAAACAAAGTGATTTAGTCACCAACAAAACAAGTGTCATAAATTCAATCAAAGCGATTACCGGTTCAAATACAAAAGCACTCGTTGCTTCGAGTGGACTATCGATGCAATATGCGATTATGATGGGCCTTATTGACGATGCCCTTCAAAACCATAATGGAAAAAACATCAAATTCATTGTTCCGCCCAATTGTTATGGAGGCACGAATGATCAAGCACGACGCGTTGCCGCTTGTCTTGATAATGTGGAAGTGGTAGATTTATTGGTGGATGGAGACAACAACATGGTTCAAAGTATTAATACCGTTTTAGCTCAAATCGCCCAGGAAGATGGAGTTCCTTACATCATTGCCGAAATTCCAACCAACCCTAGAGTTGAAGTTCCAGATCTTATAAAACTAAAGAATGTTTTAAGTAAAGAACGAAAAACAGCATCTGGTAAAATTGCTATCGATCCTGTTTTTATTTTAGATCAAACTTTTTGTCCTAATGTTCACTTTTTAGGTGAGGGCGAAATACTTTCCGCGGTCAGAACCATTTCATATGTTAGTGGATCGAAGTTTCCCAGTGGCGGAAAATGTACGGCTGGTTATTGTGTAGGAAACACAAAAACTGAGGCTTTGATGGATAAAATAGAAGTACACCTCAACCTTTGCGACAACGAAGCTACAGATCTTCAATATGAAATATTAGCCAAACAAATGCCTTCAATGAATCAACGGATTAAGGAGGCGTACACGAATACCCGCGAATTTGTAAATTTTATTCACGATGTTTTACCAGGAGCCAAAATAAATTTTGTTTCAGAAGAACTGGCAAATCAAAGTTTTACACCATCGGTGTTTTCATTAGATCTTCCAACCAAAGGGAATACAGATGATGAAAGAGAAGCTTATAAAAGAGCCTTAAATCTGAAGTTAATCCATTTGATGATTACAAAGATTCCCCATGAAAGTAAATTCTGTGTGAGCTACGGACAGTTAAAAGGCTGCTATTGGACAATTCCTGCGACCTCTACCCAAGGCACAACCAAAGAAGGCGACAAAGATTATATTGTTCGTGTTGCCCTTGCTCCTACATTAGATTTGGAACTTCATAAAAAAGTCTTTTTAGAATTTGTTGCAAGCATTTAGGTATGAATTCATATTGTGAAGAAAAAATTGAAAATGTCTTGAAATATTGACATAGAACTTAATGACCTAAGATTTATATAACACTATACTCTAGGCTATTAAGTCTATATTTCAATTTAAATGGTACTGGATTCCCTCTAAATTCGTCCTTAAACAACGAACTAATTAAAAGATAAGTCCAGTTTCCGAATTCCACCCTTTCCTATAGCGGGAATAATCAAATACCCTGCATCGGAGTCCTTGATTTTTTCAGTTGAAAATGTTTTTACTTCGTCATTTTTCAACTTAGAAAGATGCGGAATATAAAGCACGGTAGCGGCATTGTCGGTCGCACCTTCCTTCCATTCCATCATAAAACTCCCTGCTTCAAAATTATTGCGATAACTTTTCAGTTTCCCATTGGTATACGCCGGATAAGTTCGGAGTAATACCTGTTTGAAATATGCCATCTTATCAAGGTCATTGGTATATGACCAATAGGCGTTGCCAAATAAATGCTGCTCAATTAAATTCATCGAACTAATGGCCGTTGGGATTACAGATTCAGAATTGTCATAATAAGCGCCCCATTCCCCTACCCAAACTGGCATTTTTAATTGTTCGCCCTTTTTTGCGATTTGGTTAAATATGTACTCGACTCTAGCGGTAGCCGCCAAAGCTGCTGCTTCGGTATCCACCACCAAGTCGTATCCATGTGCCGCATAAGCCACCAAAGGATCTGGGCTACCATCGGCCAACTTCACACGCTCTATACTGCTGGCCACGCCTGTGTTGCTGTAATAACTATGCTCTAAAAACAAAATATGATTGGCATCCACTTCACGAATGGCATTACTCACTTTTTGATACATCGGTTGTAGATGTTTAGTTTCAAATTCGTGAATCAAATCGAAAAGTTGACTAATCACAAAATCATAATTCTCTGTTGTAGAAATGACGTTAAGAGCTTCCATTCGGCTTGCTTCATCCATCCACATGGCGCCTAATTGTTCCTCTGTAAGAATTTCGCCAGTTAATTTATAATGTAATTGCCCGTAAGCACCTAATAATATCATTGTGGATTGAACGCCTGAAGATCCCGGAAATGGTTCGTTCATAATATCGTAGCCAATGACCGTTTTATTATCTGCATAACGTTTTGCAATATGTTTCCATAAAGCTGCATAATGGTCTTGAAGTCCAATACCATCCGATGCCGGTTTATTGAGCCAAAAATTGTCAAACGATGTTTGTACAGCTTCACTCATCACATACGCATCGCTCCAAACCGCACCTGTGGCATGTGGCTTTCCTTCATCTAGCGTTGCCCATTCTGGTGCACCATCGGCATATTTTACACTAAAAAGATCTTGATGCATATCTAAAACCACAAACATGTCATTGGCGGCTGCCCATTCGATGCGTTGGTCAATTTCTTTTAAATAGGCTTCATTATAAACACCTGGTTCTGGTTCTAATCCATCCCAAATAATGAGAAAACGAATGGTATTCACGCCCTGTTTTTTAAGTTTTGCATAAAGTTCTGGTCCACCTTTAAAAATATAACCTTCCTCTTTATTTTTGCTGCCAACATTAACGCCATTCAAAATAACCTGTCTGCCGAAATTATCCACAAACTGATCACCTTTGATGGTAATTGTACTTGGTAAAATATTTTCGTTAGATGTTGTTCCGCTGTTGTCTTTACAACTTGTAAATACAATACCAATTAACAACAAGATTACTGATTTTTGAAATTTATTCATTTTACTGGTTGATTTGGTTATAAAAAGTTAATCTGGTTTTAAATAAACATATGTGGACTAAAATGCCAAGGCTATTTAAACAGACGGAAAGTCTGTTGAATTCGTGAAATTTATAATAAATGATTTTCGGCCAATATTTTAAGGACACGAATGAATTTGTGGAAATTCGTGAAATTCGTGTCAAGATTTTTTAAGTTATAATTGTGATGAACTTCAGTAGTTTGTTTCAAAAACATATCACGTTTTAAAACAGGTGTTTAATTTTCTTGGCAAACTTTATCGGCACATTATAAGGCGGATAACGCACGGGTGCTTCAAACCAATTGGCTTTTTTGATAATCGCTTTATGATGTGAAAATATATCGAAGGATATTTTGCCATGGTAAGCGCCGATACCACTTTGCCCGACGCCACCAAACGGCAAAAGTTTGTTGGTAATTTGAATGACGGTATCGTTGATCGCGCCACCACCAAAACTATAAGTATCGATTATTTTTTCCTGAAATTCTTTATTGTTGGAAAAAACATAAGCCGCCAGTGGTTTTCCATAATTCGAAATATATGTGTGGATATCGTCTTCTGTTTTATAAGAAATTATCGGTAGAATTGGTCCGAAAATTTCTCCAGCCATGAGTTTACTGTTCATTTTCGGTTCATTCACTAAAGTCGGCGACAAGTAATTGTCTGTATCATTGCTATGACCTCCAAAAAGAATGTCTTCCCCTTCCAACATGTCCCTTAAACCGGTATAATGTTTTTGACTGACCGTTCGTGAAAAATCTGGCGAGGCTTCCACGTTTTCGCCGTAGCATTTGGTTATATTTTCTTTCAAGGCGTCCACCAGTTTATCTTTTACGCTTTCATGCACGAGAATATAATCGGAGGCGATACAGGTTTGGCCAGCATTCAAAAATTTACCCCAAACGATACGTTTTGCCGCTAAATCGATATTGGCAGTAGCATCAACAATACATGGATTTTTTCCTCCCAACTCTAAAGTTACAGGCGTTAAGTGCTTTGCAGCACTTTCATAAACAATTTTCCCCACTTGGGTACTTCCGGTAAAAAAGATATAATCCCATTTTTCGGCTAATAACTGTTGGGAAACGGCAACACCGCCTTCTACAACGGCAACATGGGCAGGGTCAAAAACAGCTTTAATAATCTCAGAAATCACAGCAGCGGTGTGTGGCGTCACTTCTGAGGGTTTTACAACGGCGGTATTACCTGCAGCGATCGCACCAATTAAAGGTGCAATGGCCAACTGAAAAGGATAGTTCCAAGGGGCGATAATCAACACGGCACCATAAGGTTCTTTATAAATATAATCGGATGAAGGCCAATTCATCCAACTGGCAGAAACTCTTTTTGGGCGCGCCCAACGGTCAATTTTTTTGAGTGTATATTTTAATTCGGCCAATACAAATTGAGTTTCGGCCGCCAAGGTTTCAAACTTTGGCTTTTTAAAATCTGCATACAAGGCATCGCAAATAGCATCTTCGCGCTTCACAATTTCCTCTTGTAAGCGTTTTAAGGATTTCTTTCTAAATGAAACATCTTTCGTTTGTTGCGTTTGAAAAAAATCGTGTTGTCGTTGTAATATTTCGGTTATCATTTTATGCGCGTTTATCTTCGACTTTATGAATATTCATATTTAAATCATCTACTCTATCTATTGACTAAAACTTGTCAATTCACTGCATCCCATTGAATTGCCCCTCATAAAAAATGAGCTATCTGGATGAACATCCATCAAATCAACTTAGGAATCAATTTTTAAATCTAAACACGATTCCCGATGTCCCGAATACTCAGGGCCATCGAAAACCACTTAAAATTAGGGATATAATTACCAAAAATCTTATTTCTTTAAAAATTCATTCTTCCAAGACGTTAACCTATAACGCTTCCAATGACAAATGAAACAATATCGTTGGTTGCTCTAATACCGCAGGCTCCGTATGGATCCCCAAAGCCACGTTCATGGTTTTTGCAGTAATTTCCTTTAAAATCACTAAAACCTTCACGTCCTTAAAGCCTAAATATTCGCCTAAAACCAATTGTGTTTTGTTGGTAAAATTAACTGGACCTTCAGCGGCATCTACGGTAAAATCGCCTTCCACTAGCTCCCAAGTCGCATCGGTAGATGGTGTATAAAGCACATTTGCTAAAGGCACATTATTTGGATCATAGGAAACCGCGGTAATATCCTCGCCTCGGAATACCATCGCATAGACTAATCCCATAAGGCTTTGTCCATCTTTGTTATCTACTTTATAAGCGCCATCATGCACAAATGTAAAGGTATCTTCGTAAGAAGCCCCCAAACCTACGGCATCCAAAAGATTATCAAATGAAGGCAGAAAAAGGTTTAGCCTATTATCTACCGGACCCGCTCCTTCTTTACCCGAAGTATAGGCTTTTTTAAGGCGCCATGATTTCCCCTGTGGTTTGGCCTGGCCTCCCGTAAGTAAAATTTCAATAGATTCTTGGATAGTCACAACCTTTGTTTCTGAAAATGTACCGTTGGGTCCTGTAACCGTCATTACCACCGTATAATCGCCAGCTGCTGCATACGCATACACTGGGTCTTCTTCAGAACTTGTTGAACCATCTCCAAAATCCCAAGCAATGGTGGTCGCATTTGCCACCGTTCCGTTAAAAGTAACTTGCGTGCCTTCTACTAAAAACTGAAAATCAGCTAAAGGACTATGATCTTCATCTTTGCTACAAGTTAAGAATAATAGGGTCAGTATTAATAGACTAAATATTTTTATAGTTTTCATCTGTTCTTTTTTATTGTTTTTATTGTTCAGATAGAATACCCGAAATCAAATTATCAATCTATTTGAAAATCATCATCGGGCATTTCATATATCTATATTTTTATTTTTTGAAATTTAGTTTTTATCCCACCACACTGGGGTGTCAATTTTATTCGCCCCCTGTCTTGAAATGGCCTGCAATACATTGTCTTTATTTGAGCTCAATTCAAAACTAGAATACAAAAACCTTTTTGGCAAAACACCATTGGTTACACCTTGCGACAAATTACTAGCGGTTCGGGTGGCAATAAACGGAAATCCAGTTCGTCGAATGTGCGACCATCCTTCAAAATAATTTGGCACCAAGGCGATCCACATTTGCGTACCGATTTGCAGCTCATCATTGCTGCCTGCCAATGAAGCGGCTGAGCTCGCCATAAAAGCCGTGATAGAAGATGCATTGAGGTCCCATTGCTGTAATGAGGTTTCAATCCCTTTTCTATATAAGATATTCGCTTGGCTCGCATCATTATTATAGGCCAAAGCAGCTTCTGCCCTTAAAAGCCAAACCTCAGATGCCGTCATCACAAATAGTTTACTTTCTTTTGATGATAGCGCCGTTCCGATATCTGATTTGGTTGAGAAATTAGAATTTCCGAAGGCGGTATCGTCTAATCCGTTGGTCATGCCACTATACGCGCCACTGCCATCTTTATTTACAAATACCGATAATCTTGGATCAGCAGAACTTTGCAATTGATTAATCAATAGCGTTGACATTTTAATGGATGGGAAACCCGTACGCATGGTAAACCACTTGTTACCGTTGCCTTCGGTTTCAATCATAAAAGCATTATGATCATTCGTTTCCATGAAAGGCTCGGTCAAGCATTGCGCCACTGTTTGTTTAGATAAGGCATTGTCCGCATTTCGTAATCGCATGGCCAATCGCAAACGTACACTATTGGCAAAACGCACCCATTTTTTTAAATCATTATTGAAAACAGGATCAGAATTAGGATATCCCATTGACGCATCAGCAGTTTTCAAAATGGCAATGCTTGTGAATAAACTTTCGATCATGTCTTCATAAATCGTTTGCTGTGGATCATATTTTGGACGAATAATACCTTGAGTTTTCCCTTTACCACCTTCTAGATAAGGTATTTCTCCAAAGGCATCCGTCAATTTTGCATATCCCAATACGGCAATCACGTTGGCCATGGCATGACGCACCTCATTTTTGGTGTCGCCAGTAGACGTGATCTCCAAAACTTCTTCGATATGTCTGATCACGCCGCCGTACATGTCCGTGAACATTTGATTGTATTGCACATCAAATCCATCGCCATATTGATCTGGAAGTCGCGCGGTACTTCCTGCTACAAAATAATGTCCATAATGTCCAGCAAAACGCGATGCGGAATCATCAGTGGTGCCCTGAAACAGACTTCTGGCGGCTTTAGTAAACAAGGCGGCATCATCAATTTCGGTTACTGCATTTGGGTTATCTCTTAAATCGTCCAAACGTTGCTGGCACGAAAAAGGCAACGCTAACAAGATCATTACGACGACTATTTTCCCTATTGTATTGTGTATATTTTTCATAATCATCAGGATTAAAAGTTGATTTTCAAGTTAAGACCATAACTTCTGGTTGATGGCAGCGACGAATGCTCAAGTGCCGCTCCTGTTGGACCACTGCTATAACCAGCTTCTGGATCGATATCGCCAGCAGCGTTGTAGAAAAAGAATAAGTTCCGTCCGATGGCCGAAATACTTCCAGATTCAATAAAAGTGTTTCTCAACAAGGAACTTGGCAGATCATAAGTTAAAATCAATTCCTTGAACTTGACATTGGTCGCATCTAAAATTTGATCCGTGGCAATTTCATTCGTGAAGATATCCGAGTAATGTTTCAACATGGCGTCAGAAGGTGTTTCATTAACAAACCCAGTGTTTTCATTAATCCCATCCACAATGATTCCCGTTTCTCTTCCTTCTAAACTACGAGCGTCAGTTCCAAAAAACATTCGGTAAGCACGTCCATAAGAATAGAATTCCCCACCTTGCTGAATACTGATCAAAGTACTCACTGAAAAGTTTTTATATCTGAATTTATTGACAATTCCGCCATACCAATCGGGGGTTATAGTTCCCAACTTGGTGCGCTCGCCTTTTTGTGCATAACCGTTATTATCTATTAATTTTCGACCAAAATTATCTCTTAAATAATCGTAGCCATAAATACTTCCAAATTCTTGGCCTGGTCTCGCTTCTACCGAAACATGCCAAAGCGAATTCAACATGATGCTTTCCAACCCTTCGTTTAAGGATTCGACTTTAGAGTTGCTCTTAGTAAAGTTAAACCCAAGATTCCATTCAAAATTATCCGATTCAAAAGGAACCGCGTTCAGCTGAAACTCATAGCCTTTACTGGCGATGACACCGGCATTAACAACTTTGGTTGCATAACCAGATGCTCCTGAAATCGGCACTGCCATAATCTGATCCTTGGTTTTGGTTTCATAATACGTGAAATCAAATTGCAGGCGATTATTAAAGAATCCAAGTTCGGTACCCACTTCCCATGACTCTGAGGTTTCAGGTCTGAGATCAAAAGATGGCAAACTTGACGGAATCGATCCTACGGTATAAGGCAAGGTAACGGTTTGATCAACGTCGTAAACAGCTTGGGTTCTGTAAGGACTTGTGTCGTTACCAACCACAGCAAAAGAACCTCTTAATTTTCCTTTATTAAAAACACTCGATTCAATCCCTAGCATTTTTGAGAACAATAAACTCATGTTTTCCGAGTGGTACCAATAGGAATTATTTTCCTTCGGTAAAGCGGATGAATTATCATTTCTCAAGGTCGCATCAAAATAAAGAAAGCCTCTATAACTAAATTGTCCTAAACCATAAAACGAATACACGCCTTTTTCTGAAATGCCTTCTGAACTATAAGAATTCTTATAATTACTGATGCGATAAAAATTAGGGACTTTGGCATCATTCCCCCAAATATTCACATAGCTACTGTATTCATCTCGATAGCTCGATCCTAAACTCAGGGTCATTCTAACATCAGAAATACCGGTATTATAGGTGGCTAGGACATCTGAATTCCAAACGCGACTTTTGCCGCTATCATGGCCGTAATTGCCAAGACCATTACTTTGAAACTGTGAGCCTCTTGCGGCATAATTTGTATAATCATAGAGGATATAGTCCATGCCCGTTTTTCCTGTGATTTTGAAGTTGTGCGCCAAATCCCAGTTTGCAGAAACAAGCCCCTGAAAACGGTCTTTTTCATCAATATTTTTCACATTATTTTGAGACCAATAGGGGTTATTGAAGGTATTATCCAAATTCCACTTAATCTCTTCGCCATTGGCATTGATTGTGTTATTTTTCACATCAGTTAATCTTATATCCCTCGGCATTAAAGATAACTGCAAAGCGGTGTTCGCTCCATCTTCTGCTAATGCTGGACGGTTGTTAACTTTAGAGGTTAGGTAGGTCATTTTACCATCCACACTAAATTTTTCGGTCAAATTTGATTTTCCTCGGATAGAAATCGTCTGTTTTGCCAAGGTGTTGTTGGCAATAATCCCACGACTTTTCTCGTCGGTAATGGACATTCTAAAAGATCCCTTTTCTGACTGTCCTTCAAAAGCTACTGAATTAGAAGCTGAATAACCCTTTTGATAAAATTGCTTGTAGGGATTGCCATGAGATTCAAAAACGTCCGGTTGTCCTAACCAATTGGTATAGGCTTGTCCTTGCATTTTAGGTCCCCAGCTCCATGAAAAAGGGTAATCCAAAATAGGACGCCCATCTCCGCCGATGGGTGCAAAATCACCAAACGCACCGGAACCGTATTCATTTTGCAAATCTGGTGTTAAAGACACTTCTGTGAATGTGTAATTTGAGTTTAACGTGATCCCGATCCCTTTCTTTTTGACCCCTGATTTGGTAGTAATCAAAATCACACCGTGCATACCCAACGAGCCATAAGCAGCTGCTGCACCGGCACCTTTTAAGACACTGATCGATTCCACATCATCGGGATTAATGTCGGATAACGCATCACCGCGGTCCACGCCTCCCCATTGCGACCCACCACCAGCATCATTACTGATGGGAATACCATCCACAACCACCAATGGTCGGTTGGAGCCATTTATCGTGGTCACACCTCTTAGTAAAATTCGGCTTGAACCATCAACGCCAGTATTAGCCTGAGTGATTTGAAGTCCTGCAACTTTACCCGAAAGTGAATTCATAACATTATGCTCTTTAGCAACATTGACATCCGCTGCCGAAAGCTGAGAAACAGAATACCCAAGGGATTCTTTGTCTCTCTGAATATTTAAAGCGGTAATGACCACCTCATCCATCAATTGTGCATCAGTTTCGAGCGACACATTAATCCTCGTTTGGCCGCCTACTAAAACTTCATGTGTTTTATATCCTAAATAAGAAAACACCAAAATATTGGTATCGTTAATACCATTAATTTCATAAATCCCCTCAAAGTTTGTAGTGACACCCTTATCCGAGTTTTTCACCATGATGGTAACGCCTATGAGCGGCATATTTGTATCTTTTTCCAATACCTGACCAGAAACGGTTTTTTGGGCCCATGAAGTGACGGAACATCCAATCACCGTTATGATTAAGAAAAATTTGTTCATATAATTAGTTTTGATTAGTTAGAATTCATTTTTATTAATTAGTCATTTTTAAGATGTATTCGGCGACTGCCATTTTAGCCTCTGCTGATAAATAATCTTGTGGCGGCATATCAGGAAAATCTTTTCTTAAGTTCAAGGGTTTGGTAATATAATTGACAATCCCTTGTGGGTTATCCACATAAATTTCTTTGATAATCTGAGTGTCCACCCCAATCAAGGTCGTGCCAAAAGCATGACATCCCGCGCAAACGCCATAATAGGTGATTTCGCCCAACTCATGCTCTGAAACAGATCGTGGCGTTACTGGAGCGTTCAACATCATCGATTTCACCTCTTTAGTGTCGGCAATTTGAGCTTGTCCATAATTACCCAAACCAAAAGTGCGGTATCTATTTTTATCTCTGATCGTACTTCCTGTGCCGCCGCCAAAAGCAAAAATATCTGGCCCTTTTGATTGAAGCTGGCTTAGCATCATGGCTTTAATTTCGCCTGTAGGATCGTTGCCATTATCAAACATGATATTATCCAAAAGAACGATGCGGTCTGGATTGCCTTCTGAATTGGGATCATTAGCTTTCGGATCGCCATTTGCCAAATCGACGATAGTGATCCCGGTATTATTATTGCCCGTGATGATATTACCTTCCACGATCACGTCATCGGCCGCCATAATCAGGATCCCTGTTCCTGGAGGAATACTCGCCACTGTTGATCCTGGAGCTCCAAAGTTGGGATGGTTATTGTTGACCACAAAATTGTTTCTGAAGATGATATTAAACGCCGTTTTAATTGGAAGTCCGGGCGTAATGAAAGCTAAAAGCCCACCTGTATTATTATGTGCATAGTTATTTTCGACCAAACAATGTCTGGAGTTTTCAATTTCAATTCCTGCAACACTATCAAACACCTCATTATGAAGCACATCAATATTATCGCACATCCCCACATAAATAGCGGCATCAGCAATTTTACTGAGCACGTTATGTTCTATTAATCCGTTTTTCCCATACTGCGGAAAGATGCCATAAACTCCGGTATCAATAATCCAGTTATTTCGGATGATGAAATTGTTTCCAGCTTGGCCCATAATGCCGTTGCCTTTATAATTTATAATTTTAAAATTCTCGATGAGAATGCCATTTCCAGAATATAAAATAGCATCATTGATTTGCTTTTTCCCATCTAATGTTGGCCATTCGCCCTTAATAACCACACCTTGTAAACTGATGTCATCTTTGTCGATATACACGTTTTCCGAATAAACACCTGGGAAAACCCGAATTAAATCGCCAGGGTTAGCCGATTTTACCGCCTCCTGAATGGAACCTCCTTTTCTGACTTCAATCACTTGTCCTGCAAATTCCTTTCGTTGTGCAACCTGAGTTGTATCACTCGATAGACCAACATTTCGATATTGCATGGTGGAAGGCATGGGCACGGTACTTTCGCCACTAGATGAGAAGAACATTTTTCCAAAAAACACGCCGAGAGCGATTAATAGAGCTCCGCCAATAATTTTAAATAAGGTTGATTTCATTGTTTTAGTGGTTTAAAAATTTGTTATATGGAACTTTTTAAACCTGAAGGCAAGGCGTCAGGTATTTTTGGCATGAATGATTCGTCGGTTAGAGTTTTTAAAAAATATACAAGTCGATCCAGCTCATAATCGCTTAAGTTAGGTTCCCAAATATGCCAATGAATTCGTAGGTCTTCGCCTTCAGGCACCGCATGCCCCCGGCCTTTGGTGTAGAACTCAACGGTTTCGCGCAAGGTTTCAAATTTCCCAGAATGCATGTAGGGTCCGGTGTTTTCTATATTTCTTAAGCTAGGCACCTTAAAGGCACCACGCATAGTCTTATCATTAAAAGTTATTTCGGCACCAGGATCTAAAGGCAAACCATCGGGTTCTGGCGTGCCGATAACGGCAAATTGTTGGTTCGTAAAAAGTGGCGGCGTATGACATTCGGCACATCTGGCCACAAATGAACGAAACACATTCATGCCTTCAATTTCTTGAGGATTTAAAGCCTCATGGTAGCCATGAACATAATGGTCGTATCGGCTATTCAATGAAATTAATGAGGTTTGAAAAGCGGATAACGCCCTAGAAATCTCGGTTAACTTGATGTCATCTTTCTTTCCTCTTTCTGGATAAGCCTCAGCAAATAAGTGTCTGTAATTCTCAATATCATTTAAGGTCTTGAGCAAATTTTCAGGGCTATTGGCCATTTCTTCTTCAGAAAACAAGGAGCCTTCCAATTGTTCCTCTAAACTATTGGCACGACCATCCCAAAACAGCCGGCTCAAATAAGCGACATTCCAAAGGCTTGGTGCACCGCGGTCTAATTTCAAATTGTTATTACCGATACTCGTAGGTAGGCCATCACTAAAACCTTTAGCCGGAATATGACAGGTAGCGCAGGACATACTGCCATCCAAAGACAACACCGGATCAAAAAACAGGTACCTTCCCAAATCAATTTCCTGTGGGGTAAATCCGTCACGTACTTTTGGCAATCCCGTTTGTAGTCCACCGACGCCAACATTGTTTGGAGAATCATATTGCAGATATAAATTCTGGGAAATACATTTATTATCCTCGTTCAATTTAAATCCGGGCGGACAATGGCAATTTAATTGTGCTAAATCGGTATAAGCATCTGATTTTTTTGATAAAAATAAAAACACTAGAAGACCACATAATAAAAGACCGATGCTACTGAATGTTATATATGTGCTTCTGTTTTTCATTTCAGTTTCTACGGATTTGGACAGATAAAATTGAAATAGCTTCTAAATACCTTTTCGTATTTTTCAGTCAGCATCGCCGCAACATCTTTTTTAACAGTTGAATGATGGACGGCGACCCCCTCAATCATGCCAACAATTTGATAACTTAAGGTTTCAGGATCTAGATCCTTTTTAACTTCGTTGTTTTGAATGCCTTCAGAAACTATATTTTGTATGAAATTTTTATAGGCTATTGAAGTTTCGCGGAACTGTTTCCTGATTTCAGGAAAATTTTCACATTCCAATTGAAATTGAAACAATCTTTGAATTGGATATTTTATCCCGTTCTTTCCCATGGATTCCACCATCGCAAACAAACCTACCCCTAGCATATATGCTTTTTCGATACGTTGTTTGAAATTAAGACCTTCAAAGTCGGATTCCTTTATACTTAATTCTTTAAAAAAATACTCATCCAAAACGGCCACCAAGATGCCCTCTTTACTCTCAAAATGATGATAGATACCTCCTTTTGACAGGTTGCTCGCTTCCATAATATCCTTAATGGAAACGGACTGATATCCCTTTTTCAGAAAGAGTTTATAAGCTGTTTTTAAAATCAGTTCCTTATTAGGGATTTTAGGTTCACCCTCTTCTTTTTGCAATGCCATATCCGTAAATAAATTCAGAATAATTTAGATCAATATTCAAAAACCGACCCGTCGGTTTGTAAATATATAAAAAAAATCATAACATCCTACTAATGTGTAAAATAGAGATTAAAAAATTTCTAAATAAAATTGACAAGTCTTATTCTGAAAAAAAATACTGAAGAAATTCTAGCGTGGCACTACTAAAGTTTATGAATTCCTACTCATTAGTTTATAGAATCTCCACATAAAAGAGTTGGATTTAGATTGAACATTCCTTTCAGTGAAGAAGGCAAGTTATGTATTACCCTACACTAGATGCGCAGTAAAAAAAGGCCGAAAAACAAAAAACCTTGAAACCAAATGGCTATCAAGGTTTATTTAAATTTAAAGAAAATTAATATTCTGAATCACTATTGTCCGGAAAAGAATTAAGACACTTCGACAAGCTCAGTAACCGCCGCTCCGCTGATAGAACCAAGAACAAAGACTAAACACGTAATTAATTGAAAACATGGGCGGTGAAATTCATAAATAGAATGGATTATGATGTTTTACCAATAGTTTTCAAAAACCGAGAAATGAAGAAGGTAGAGGATCAAAAACGTTGAAAGACCTTTGTTGATTACGATTCTTACAAGATCAATACAACTTTAATCGGACAACAATGATTCTGAATTTTGAGTTTTCTTAATTAGATACCAATTGGTGGTAACACCAACAAAGACTAAATTTTAAAATTTCATCAAAGTCCTGCAATATATCCATCCATGAAATTGGCTCTGTTTTTAACCCAATTTTTAAGTTCCATAACATCTGCTTCAAAGTTAACACTTCCAATGTCCCATCTTTCACGATCCCTGATTTGAGAGTTTTTAATTAATCTGGCATAGTCATCTATATAGCTTATCAGTTCCGCGAGATGCCTTGATTTAAAATCTGCCCACTTTTTCATTAATAACTGCTTTGTAGAAGGATCAGTTAATAGTCTTTTGAAAAAGATAGTCCCAGCACTATTATCATTCCCAAACAAAGGTCCGTTTGGACTCATAAAATGTTTTTCTTTTCCATCAAATGAAAAAGCCCAATCAAAATCCCAAATCGGCCCTAAAGTATATTTCCCTCCTTTTTCTTTATGTAGAAATGTGCTTTTTGGATGACCAATTTCTCTATTGGCAGTAAGCATATAAACAATCAAGTAATCTACAAAAGCCTCTTGATCAAACGCATCCAAGTAGCCTGTGTTTGGAAAACTCGATGAAAACACTCTGTTTTCAAACTCTTCAAATTCAGACTTTATTTGAAAAAATTCGTTCTCAGCGTCCACCGAACTATAATCTTTAAGCTTGGGATATTTTATTTGCACAGGCAAATTGTAAGCAGCAGATTTAAATTTCCAGTCCTCATCAAAATAAGTATCCATTTCTAATAACTGCCCATCTTTTTTAACATTTACCCTATTTCCATCTACCTCAATCTGCTCCGTGAGCATGTAATTACCAAGAAACTCTCCATTAATTGTTAACTCTACTGGAATGATATGATTTGTATATTTCATTCCAAGCTGTCTTCCAATCTTCATACCTACAGCATTAAGCATCAATGTTTCGTCAAAGTGATTGGCCAAAAGCACCCAGTTTTTAGCTTCCTTCAATCCTAGGATAGAAGCCTTTTTATTTAATTTTATACGGTATGGTTTTTTTGGACGACCCCATGTACTATTTCCTCTTCCTCTAATCTCTGTAGTGGCCTCAAAATCCTCATAAATTCCTGCACCATCAATTGTAAGTTTTGCCTGCAAATAATTATCTTTAGACACTATAGGCATTGAGCCCTCAGTTTCAATGATGAACTGTGGAAAGGTAGCTTGCCACTCCACTACAACCACAAAGTCTTTTATAATTCCCTCATCATAGCTCAATGAATAAGTGATGGGCTGGGAAAAGTCATTCTCTGTAACTGAACTTATTTGAAGTTTATTATCAACTTCAATATTTTTGGCATTGGTTTCAAAGGAAGCTATAAGTTTTCTAATTTCAGTCCTCATTTTAACATGAAGCGTATCTCCTGATAGACTCACCTCATAATCGCTACTTAACCCTTCATTTTCTTCCATTTTGAAAGAAAAAGTCGTGAATTGCAAATACTCTACAACGAGTTGGTAAGAAATAATGGTTCCATCTTCAGCCTTTATTTCATAATAATGCTCTTGGTTATAATCATTTTCGGTAATTCCAGATAATTGCTCAACTCCATTAAGATAAACCCTTTCCCCAAGAAACTCAAAGCTTGCCACTAGGCTGGTCAATTCTACGTGTTCAGGAAGAAATAGCCGTATGGTAGATCCTTCAATAACTCCATTTATATCGTTTTGTAGATAATCTGGATTGTTTGCACTTTCAAAAATGAAACTTAATAACTCTTTTTCGTGGTTTTTAATATCTTCTTTGATACAAGAAGTGAAAACTGAAAAAATCAAAAACAAACTAAAAATACCTTTGCGCATCCTACTAAAATTTCAATTTAAAAGTTCAACAATGCACGAATCTAACGTAAACATTGCAAATTAAAAAAATGAACTCTAGGCATTTCAACTATCCTTTCATTAATCGACATCTTCATAACTAGTTTTTTCTCAAACAAATAGGCACTAATCCATCAATAATAATGATTTTACTTATTTTACTTAAGGTAATTTTAAAAATCCTGCGCGTCATTTGAATAAAACACATTACACCCTTCCTCAGTATTTAGATCGCTATTTTTATTGATTCTATTTACTAAATCTTGTTTGACTACAAATAGATGTCATATATGACATGAACTTCGACAACATTTTAACAGCTAAACATTTTTTCAGGAGTTAATTGATCACTTGGAATGAAGATTTTCATAAAAATAATGGTGAAATGCATTTTAAGACATGTGTTAATTGCACGTTATATGATTATAAACATTAACCACCAACCGTTATTTCACTCCAGAAATAAGCTAACTAAGTAAGAATAAGAAACTGTACGAGCATTTTTAGTCGGAGAGTGAAAAACAGTTCATTTTGAATACCATAATCGTGAATTACAAGTTTATGAATCTTAAGGCAATTTAAGAAATTCAAGAAGGTGGCAATGAATCGGCACTATTTGATATTATCTCTTAAAATCAGGATCCATATCAGGTGTCCGAAGTCCCGCAACCTCATTGGCCATAAGTATAAACACATTCCAGCATAAGCCTCTAGTTGATGGCCACCAAGAATCGGTTGAGGTCCATTTGGTTGGAATAAACTCCTTGCTGTAGGGCCATTTTGGATTGAGGTTGATCTCGGCCCATACCCTATTTTCCATGAGTGGTTTTGCTTTTGCCCAGCCGTGCTTTAACCCAACGACATAGGCACAATATTCTGGCCGCAACCAACTGCCGCCGTTATAATAATAACCATCTCTGGCATGATCTTTATAGTTTTCTTCTCCAAACTCACGAAATGGCTGGTAATCTGCCGTGAGATAGGAATAGCCCTTTTCACTGTCATCCAATCGCACACAAACGGGCGCTGTGGTGCCATACTCGGGATGTGGTGAATTTGTCACTTTATTTAATATCGGCATCTGCTCTAAATGATTGATGACCATCTCGTCCGTTAACATAGGCTCTTTAAACAACCATAAGGAGAAAAATTCAGGTTCCAAATCGGTCATGGTTATCACATCCGGGAAATCCCGATCAAATAATAAATGTTTTCTTTTGACATCATAAAAATCAAGATAACCTGCCACCGCTTTTTGGATATAGGCATCGGATATATCATATCCCAATTCCTTAATGGTTTTTAGGGCAATGGCAAAAATGCCTTGATTGACCGCCAATTTATCTGTTTTGGGTTCGTATTTATTAATATCAATCTGACTTAAAGTGAAATGTGACTCAGCGATGCCATCTCTGTTTTCGTCAAATTCGTTTAAAACATAATTTACGGCTTTATCTATCTTTTCTTTAGGCAAGGTCACACCAAAACGCCGTTTGTTGAGCATGGCCCAGATTAAAAATTGAATGGTTGCTTCGTTGTCCTTTGCTTCGATAGTTCCCATATACGGTGTAATAATTGTAGCCACCGCGCCTTTAGAATTTTGAGTGTTCGCCCATTGATTCCAAACACTCACGTTTAATTCTTCATTATAACTGGATACTATTGAGAAAAAAGAATCCCGATTATACATGTCAGGCGCATAATTCATATTGGGAACATTCGACGGATTAAAATCATCAATAGAGGTAATCCATGTCAACATATTGGAATTTGCATATAACATTTTTTCAATTAAAGAGCCTTTAAACCCTTTTCCTTCGGCAAGTCGCGATTGTGACGAAACCACAAAATCATGATGATTGGTCCAAGGCTCCACAAACACATAACTTGTTTTGGTACTTATTTCGCCCATTTTCATCCTATTATAGGGTTCTTTTTGCGGGATTTTTTCTACTATTTGTAAATCTTTAATTTGGACGTTAACCTCTTTTTCGGACTGGGTACCGATAAACATCGAGACACTATCATTTTCGATATAAGGCACTAAGATGCTTCCTTTAAATAGTGTGTATTCATTTTCTTTGATCGGAAATTGGTCAATATATTTAATGCCGTGCTCTAATTCGACCGTTTTTTTTCCGTTTTTTATTCTGAATAGTTTTAGTGCGATTGGGGAGTTTCCTTTTGATAGGAAAGAAACCGTATAGATTTTTTGATCTTTAAAAGGCACGATGACTTCAAAACCAGACCGTCCTGCCGACTTACCCTTGAGCGTTATGACATCGGTTTTATTGGTTTTAATCGCAGCGCTTCCAACTTTATCGAGTTTCCCAACAATTTTTAATTTCACTTCTTTGCCAGCATCCAAATTGCACATTTCTCCAAACCGCTGTTGGATATAATGATTGCCATGTGAGCGTTCATCTAAGGTTGCCACAGACAGCAATTCAGTATCGGGTAATTTTCGCATACCAACAAATCCACCACCATGGCCATTAAACCGTCGGCGTGTGGACCGTGTATAGTGATTTTTATAACCAGCATCCATTAAAATCCCCACCAATTGGTTATCGGGCGTAACAAATCCCGCGGAAGGAAACATTTCATGCGCAAATCCGCCAGGAAAATCATCATACTCAAAAGTGACATATTGAGAAGGTGTTTCTGCAGGTTTAAAATTTTCCTCCAAAATATAATAAAGCAAAGGCATGCCAGACTGAAATAAATCAATGCTCTTTTTTACAATATTTGAATTGATGATTTCATAAGTCACCATAATTAATACATCCAAATCAAAATCGGATAAGTACGTCGCTCTTGTGAGTTTTATAAGCGAATCGTTACCTGTCCATTCTGAACCTTTCCAATTATTAAGTTCAGTGGTTTCACTTAAATCCAAATTGGCCACTTTAAGCTTAAATTCTTCGGTATTTTGAAGCAACAATTGCTCACCATTATAAATAGCGACATTAAAACCTTCCTTCGCATTTCCAACCACTTTAAGATTGATATTTTGACCATATGCAATAGTTGTTGCAAAGCAAAATAGCAAAAACAGGATCCTCATTTTATGATATAATTGAGTCATTTTTTAATGGTTAATTATTAGCGGTATATTTATAATCAATGACAACATCGTTCGCATACAATTTGCCATTCTTTTCGGATATAACAGCGTCTTTTGGAACCAGTACTAATAATGCAGAATGCTCTTTAGGGATGACGAAATTGAAATTCCCTTTTGCATTTTCATTTATAAATGCTCTTTGTATCGCATCATAGATTTTCATCGGTTTTTCGCCTAGATTGATAAAAACTTCTTTTGCCACGTCATTGGGATTATAATATAAAAAGGATGGAAAAGCATCTTTTCTGAAAAAATCAGTCGCCAGCAAATCGAGTTGCAATATGTTTTCAACATTGGTTTTTGAAATTATAGAACCCGCAATACCAACATGGCCACTGCCATAAACACTAAACTGAGAGACCTCCGGATTACCCTTTACCCAATGTGGACCATCACCAAGGGCGATGGGTGCCTTAATATGCAAATAGTCATCAAAATGCGCTTTTTTAATCAGTCCTTCATAAGCGATCACGCCTTTAGTATGTTGTTTGAGTTCTGGAATGGATTGATGCGCATCTGGCATTTCATAAGGATAGAAAAACTTCATCGCATTGCTGGCATTCAACATCCATTTGCCAATCACATTGGCATAGCGCTGATCGTATCTCACCATCGGGACTAACGGCAACATGGTGTCATACGTATTCATCAAAAAGCCAAAGCCGCCATGATCCACGGTGCTTCCTATGATTCCCGAAACATCATAACCATTCCAATTACCAAGCAACACGCCCCATCCTTCTCTACAAACCGAGGTGCCGTTAAATGTCCATTCAAGAATTTTAGAATAGTCGTAATTGGTGCCTTCTTCGGCATTTAAACGCGCCGCGACATAAGCTCCAAAAGGCATTAAAACTTCATAAAATCGATTGTCATTTTGTGCCAATAGCGCTTCCAACGACGATTTTGCGCCTTTGAGATATTTCGGATCCTCAAATTTCTGATACGCTGAGTACAATACATAAGCATGACCAGCAGCGGCATCTTCCTGTTTGCAAATCCAGTTATCTTTTGGTTCTAAAGTGGCGTAGTCAAAAAAAGAATGTGCATAGTTTCCTGCTAAAACAGAATCAGCTTTTTGAAACTTGTCGGCCACTGAACGCATGATGTCTGAATAATCCTTTTCTTCTGGATAAAAATTTGCAACGCCATAAAACAACACATTGGGATACACATCATACCACCAATCTCTACCATAACCGCCACCGAGTAAGGCCACTTCAGGACAGGTATTATTCATGACAATATCCCATCCCGTATCTGAATTAAAATAATTTTTCAACATGGAAACATAATTTTTCCCTTTTTGGTTGGATTTATTAATGCCCACTAAAGTCGCTCCCAATACAGAACCAACCGTAGCTAAGGATTCATGAAAAATACCATCGTTATGTTTTGGTCCTTGTCTTAAATCGCCCATGGCCGTATAAATGCCGAAGGTTTCTTGATCAAAATTTTTACGCGTATCATCTTTCCAAATTAATGGCCAATACTCTCCGGTTTGAGAAGCATCATAAACCAAGGAATCAAATCCTTTTGCTAAATTTTTAAAATCAATTATTTTAAATGGCTCTGGAAAATTAGGCATGGAGTCAATACGCCCCAATTGAAGTTGGTGTATCGGGTTTTCTACAATAAATTTAGACGGATGCGTTTTACACCCATAACAGACCAAACCTATATATAGAAGGAGTATGTAATTTGTTTTACGCATTTGTAAATGAGTTTAAATTTTTAGTGGCTAAAGTGTCCTCTTCTAACTGTTCTTTTTCTAACAGTTCATTTTCTAAAGTTGCCTGTTGTTTTAAAAGTTGCTTTGCAATCACAATAGAAAGCAATTGCAGTGACCCTATAATCAATAGGGCATATCGTAAAGCGATATCTGTATTCACAAAAAATGCAAGAACTAAAAACGTGCTGGCACCGATAAAACGCCCAACAAACAATCCAAATTCATGATTCAAAATATAGGAAAATTCATTTCTATTTTCGAGTGATGACAGCACATCGATGACTTTTAACTGAATTGGGAAATAAGCAATATCCAAAACCGGTCGGGCGATCAATAACAAAAACATAAATAGAATGACGCCAAATTCATTGAACAATAATCCGTTAAAAAAAGAAGCCAAAAAGAAACAGGTCAATCCAAAACTGAAAATGATTAATCGGTGTTTAGGCTTCGAATACTTACCCAAAAGCAGCATAATTACAGCCGCGATCAAAGCACCTATAGAAATCGCAGAACCTAATGCCCCTTCTGAATGAAAGAATTTCATCATGAGCATGGCCGGCGCTGTGACTATAAAACCTTGCGCCAATCCTTTTAATATGGAGAGCTGAATCATCTTCCTCCAGAGTTTGTGAAATTTAAAGTAGAGAAATTTCTCGCTTTTAGGTTTTTCATATTTCCCAAAATGAAACACTATGGAGGCAATTATGGTAATAATAAAAACCACCGTGGTGATGACGCGATAACTCGAATTGACCGCTTCATTGGAGCCAACACCGCCGCTGCTGTGTCCTGTCATTAAATACCAACCAATAATCACGGGCACTGTTGAGGCGATAATGGTATAAATAAAGGTTTCCAGCCCGTAATAAAAATTTCGGACGCGGTCTTTTGTTGTGGATAAAACGAGATAATCCCGATTGGCCCAATACAATCCAAAGGACATGCCCATAATTAAGCCGGCCACCATTAATCCGAAATAATCGATTTGATCCAAGGACATCATAAAAACCATGGAAACGCCACTAAGCAACATTCCTAAGGAAAACAGGCTTTTGATATTCACTTTATTCAACAAATAGCCATTTAACAAAAATGTAATCGGAATGCCGACATAAATGGCCAATTGATACAAAATCACTTTAGAGGGATCGTTAGAATTTCGCATAATATACGAGGCCACAAAAATGTCGATGACCGGCATTACAAAAGCATAAATTGCATTGGTGATGATTAATATGATGGCGCTTCTTGAAAAATCCTTTAATCCTACTTTTGCTAAATCCATGATTAATGTTCTAGTGTTTTTAAAATCTCTTGAATTGAAAATGTTGCGATCGCGACAAATTCATCTGCTGCGCCGTAATACATTTTAATAGTATCGCCTTCCACAATATGACCATTTGTAAAAATGACCTCTCCAAAAAAACCTTTGCGTTCAAATTCTTCTTTTGGCTCCATAAGTGGTGAGCTCGAACGGGCAATAACTTTTGAAGGATCTTTTAAATCCAATAAAATGGCACCTAAACAATAGCGGTTCTTTTCGGTGGCGCCGTGGTAAATTTCCAACCAACCTTGATCTGTTTTTATTGGTGCTGCTCCTGCCCCAAGACGTTTGCTGTCAAATTTGCCTTCACGTGTTTTTGCAATGCATTTATGATTTCCCCAATGCACAGCATCGGGCGATTCAGCCAACCAAATATAATTCCCGCCTAATTCAGGACTGCTAGGCCGATGCAATGCATAATACTTGCCGTTTATCTTTTCTTCGAAAATGGCGCAATCCTTATTGTGCGGACTTAAGATCATGCCTTTCTTTTCAAAATTTTTCCAGTCTTTAGTTGTCCGAAGCCCCACGCCGACACCATTGGGCGATACCATTGTATAGGTTAAATAATAAGTGTCTTCAATTTCCGAAACTCTACAATCTTCAATGCCGTAAGATTCGTATGCGCCTTCTCCGAAGAGTGGCGGATAGTAAACATCTTCAGAAAACTTAATACCATCGTCGCTAAACAGGATTCGCAAATGGGAAATGGTGGTTAAATAATCAGTGACATCATATTTAATGACGCGCGCGTCAGATGCATTCAATTTTGGATCGTCAAGTTTAATGTCTAAAATTTCTACTTTACCCACAGCGTTATATATGGGTACTGACAAAAATCCGTCTTTTTGAACCGTTCTTTCAGCAACCCTAACCAAAAGTCCAATTTTTCCATTAAAGGTAAATGCTCCCGGATTCAGCAAGCATTCAATAATCATCTGTGCATTGCTCGGTCTTAAGTCTGAAGGGGATAATATTGGATTTTGCTTATATCTTTTAGCTATATCTGTCATAGTGGTTTTTGATTATTTAAAATAAAAAAGAGAAGTAGAGTCTCTGAGAAAAACTACTTCTCTAAGATTAAAAATGACTAACTCAAATAATGATTTTCAATCTTTATTAATTTAGTACCCTGGATTCTGAGTAATCGTACCGGCAGATTTGTCAACTTCACCTTGCGGAATTGGGTATAAATAATTTTTATCCTGAAAATTTTTACCAAGCCCTGTTAGAAACGATTTTGCAATGCCCCATCGTTTTAAATCATTGAATCTTTGCGATTCAAAACCTAATTCTACACGTCGTTCATGCATTAACCAATTTTTCACTTGAACTGGATCGGTTGAGTTTGGTCTTGCGGCTAAGGTTCCGGAAGGTATGGCAGAGCCATCTGCAGTTGGTGTTGTTCTGGCCCGTTCTCTCACTTGATTAATTATGGCAATGGCGTCGTTATAGGCGCCAGTTTCAATCAAAGCTTCTGCTTTCCAAAGTAAAACATCGGCATAACGGATATAAATTTTATTACTTGGCGAGTCATCATTACCTTTGTCATCACCCACAGTATTGCCCAATAACTTTGAAACATTCTCATTAGGCACATCCACCGTGTATAATAATCGTGGATCGTTTGGTTCAAAGGCATTTATAAAATCATCAGTAGGAGCCACAAACCCCCAACCTAATAAGGCGCATAAACCGTTTCCTTTTCTTGGATTCTGATCGGAAATATGATCATAGGCGAAAATCACCTCATCTTCATCAAACTCCCTATCCACAGCAAAACTGTCAAAATAGTTGGCATTTAAACTATAAAAACCAAGACCACTTAATTCGTCCACCAGAGCAATGACGTTGGGCCAATCTTTATTATATAACGCCGACTTAGCTTGCAAGGCTATAACCGCGCCTTTTGAAACGCGCCAAGGTTCACCAGGCGATGGATATTTAGAATTTGGCAACAATTCTTTTGCCAGTGCTAAATCTGTATTTATTTGTGTCCAAATTTCAGCTTCAGGAATGCGCACCGCAACTTCAAAAGCTTCGGCAAATGACTTTAGTGGCTTAGTTAAAAGAGGGACATCGCCAAAATTATTCACCAAATCGAAATAGTAAAACGCTCTTAAAAAATAGCATTCGCCCATCAATTGATCCTTACGTGCATCACTGATACCGACGGATTGGGTTACTTCTGTATTGGTCAAATAACTCAGGGCAAGATTGATCCTATTAATACCCTCATAATCATAAAGCCAAATCCCATTAAAAGCTCCATTTTCCGAAGTAAAACTGAACGCACTGAGCTCATCCATCCAAGCTTGATCTCCATCTGGATTCCATTTTTTATTCATGTCGCTTGATGCGATATCTTTTAAAATAAAATCGTTTCTCGTGACGGTTCCGTCATCCCACTGCCAATCACCCACAAGGTTTAAAGTACTTGACAGCAATTGATAAGACGAGCTTACCGATGATTCAAGCGTGGTTATAGTAGGAGTCGCATCCACTTGATCCATGGTCAACAAACCTATGGGATCCTTGGTGAGCTCATTATTACAGCCTGTAAATGTTAGAAGCACGGCGATTGCAATTAAATTTTTATATAGTGTTTTCATATCTCGTATTTTTAAATATTAAAACTTAACATTTATGCCCAACAAAATCGATGCTGATAGTGGATACGTCCCCTTATCGGTGGTATCTGTAGATTCTGGATCCAAACCTGTATACTTTGTAGCGGTAAATAAATTTAGACCAGACAGATAAACTCGCACATCTTGCAATCCTTGGATTGCATTTATGGTGTAGCCAATTTCCACGTTTTTGAGCCTAAAATAGGAAGCATCCTCAACATAAAGACTGGATTCCTTGCTACTTCCGTTATCTTCAAAGGTTACTCGTGGAATGGTATTACTGGTGCCTTCGCCATCCCAAGCGCCTAAAATATTAGTTGTATAATTAAATGGCCTCGTATCAAAATCGATTATTTTTTTAGCATCGTTGAATTTATCAACGCCTTCTACGCCCTGAAATAGACAAGAAAAATCAAAGCGTTTATAATTTGCCGACAAAGTAATGCCATAGGTAAGATCAGGAATAGCGTCTCCTGTAAAGGTTCGGTCATTCGAATCGATAATGCCATCCTTATTTAAATCGGCAAACTTAATATCACCAGGTTTTGCAGTTGGGTTAAAAGTGCCACTTAAATAGCTATTAATTTCCGCCTGATTTTGGTAAATACCAATCATTTTGTAGCCAAAAAATGAATTTAAGGATTGTCCCACCTGTTTGGTTTGTAAGCGTTCCACACTATTAATCAAGGTGGCGATGTTGGCATTTATTCCATATTTAAATTCTCTGCTTGAGTTTCTATAGTTCAAAGTCACCTCCAATCCTTTGTTGACGACTTCACCGGCGTTGACGATGGTAGGTGAAACGTCTCCAACAATACTTGGCAACCCTACTGGCAATAAAATATCGGTGGTTCTTTTTACGAAATAATCGGTAGATATTGATAATTTGTTCTCAAAAAACCCAAAGTCAATACCATAGTTGACCGATTCAGAAGTTTCCCATTTTAAATCTGAATTCCCATAACGGGTTACCACGACCTTGCCATCTATTTGACTTATTAAAGTTAAATAGGCATAGTTATCAATCTCTTGATTTCCTAATTTACCCCAGCCCGCTCTCAACTTTAAGTTGGATAACCAGGACACATCTTTTAAAAAGTTTTCATCAGAAATTTTCCAACCTGCGGATACTGAAGGAAAATATCCCCAACGGTGTTTTTCAGAAAAACGTGAAGACGCATCCGCTCGAAAGTTGGAAGTGATCATATATTTGGTATCATACACATAAGTTGCTGAACCAAAAAATGAGAACAATGCCCATTCGGAGGCACTACCACCATTCCACAAATCGACTTCAGTGCTGCCATAATCGATATATCTAAAGGTTTTATCAGTGATACCAAAACGCATCCTGCTTACCCCAATGGATGAATCATAATTATCAATAAATTCAGTACCGATCACTGCGCTAATGTCGTGCTTCTCATGAATCGTTTTTGCATAATTAAGCGTATTATTAAAGGTAACGGTGCGCGATTCGCCACGATCTTCATTTAAATTATTCGGACGGTTCTGTCTTCCCAATCCTTGATCTTTTTCATTGCCGCCACCATCGTCATCACCAAAATTCTCATTGAACACTTTATTGTGGAAAAAGGTCAAATCAAGACCGAGACTGGTTCTAAAAGTGAGTGACTTATCTTTTAAAAATGCATATTCAGCATATATATTTCCGAAGGTTCCATAACTCTTCCGCACATCATCTGTAAAATAGGCCAAGGCAATTGGGTTTTGAGACCATTCGTATTTATTGCTTTCCCAGCCACCAGTATTTCTGTTTTTATAAAAAGGCAAATCAGTAAAAGGATCCTTTACAGAATAGGTCGGGTCATTAGGATTTTTATAAACTCCAAGAACTGGCGGTCTTAATAAGGCATGCCTAATAATACCTGGCTCATCGCCTCTAGACGACAAAGCATCTTGTGTAGCATAGGTCAATTGCAGATTTGTTCCAATTTTTAAACGTTCGGTCAGATTCACATTAAGATTAGTCCTATAATTTAATCGTTTGTATTTATCATGATCAAATACGACAATACCATCTTGATCATAATAGCCTAAGGACATTAAAAATTGGATTTTATCACTGCCGCCGCTTGCCGTAAACTGAAAATTTTGTGAGTGTCCGGTTTCAAATAACTGATCAAGCCAATTGGTATCTGAAAAATCAGCACGGCCTTTATCCGCAGTATAAGGGTTTGTGCCCGTTCTACTGGAGTTATTCCAGGCCTTTTCAACCGTATTCATATACTGTTCGGCATTCAGCATTTTTGGAAGATTGGAAGCATAATGAATGCCCGCGTAATAGTTGACATCAAAAGTGACTTTACCAACTTGTCCGGTTTTAGTGGTAATTAATACCACACCGCCAGAAGCTCTCGATCCATAAATAGCCGCCGCCGACGCATCTTTCAAAATGGACATGCTTTTAATATCTGCCTGGTTTAAAAAACTAATATCCCGTGTAGGCACACCATCTACGACATATAAAGGATCATTATTGCCAATAGTGCCTTCACCTCTAATACGTACTTGAATAGGATCTCCAGGAGCGCCCGTACTCGCCGTTACCTGAACTCCGGCTACTTGGCCCTGTAACGCCTGTGTAACATTGACCACCCTTGTCTTTTCAAGATCAACCATGTCCACCACAGAAACCGCTCCTGTTAAAGTTGATTTTTTTCGAGAAGAATAGCCCACCAGAACCACCTCATCCAAGGTTTGCAAGTCTTGAGATAAAACAACGTTAATTTGGGTTTGACCATTAACAGCGATCTCTTTGGTCACATACCCTATGGTGCTAAAGATCAAAACCGCCTTTGGATCCAGGACAGTAATGGTATATTTCCCATCAAAGTCAGTGGCGGTACCATTAGTAGTTCCTTTTTCAACAACATTTACGCCAAGCAATGTACCGTTAACATCCAATACAACACCTTTAACAGTTTGTGCATATATAGCACTTCCGAAAAACAGGGCCACTACTATAGATATGCAATACGTAATTTGCTTTTTCATAATAAGAGTGAATTAAATCGGTTAATAATTTGAGTAGAAGTTTTCATGATAACAGCTATTTAGTGAAGTGAGATTGGTCAATAGTTTCAATTAAGAAATAACGGAACAAACCACTGCATAAAGTTATATGAGCACTTAACAAATAATGTACACTATTTGACCAAAAGTGTATCTAAACAACTATCAAACTGCACTCTGACTACTTTGCACTGATGTAACTATTGCGAAGTTGATATTCTTTGGGTGTACTGTGGTACATTTTTTTAAACTCGCGGTAGAAGTAAGATCGGTTGTTAAAGCCAGATTGATAACACACTTCAGACACGGTAAGATTACTTTTTATAAGAAGTTCTGCCGCATGTTTTAAGCGAATAGTCCTAATTAAATCGCCTGGCGAAAAGCCAAATGTTTGTTTGATCTTTCTATACAATTGCGAACTGCTAACGGCTAATTTTTCTTCAATAAATGAGCTTTGAAGATTTTCGTTCTCGATATTATCGCGGACAATTTCAACAACCTGTCTTAAAAACTCTTTGTCATCATTATTTACAGGCAGCTTGGTGATATTTTCTACGATGGAATCTTGCGTAAAGTGTTTTAAGATCAATTCCTTTTCCTCAAGAAGTTTTTCAATTCTAACCAACAAATGATCGGGATGAAACGGCTTTGGAATATAGGCATTGGCACCACTTTCCAAACCTTGGATGCGATACATATCGGTGTTTTTGGCCGTCAGCATAACAAAAGGAATATGGCAGGTTTTGATCGTACTTTTAATTTTATAGCACAATTCAATACCATCCATTTTAGGCATCATGACATCACTAATAATGAGGTCTGGCTCCTCATTTTCAATAATTGCCAACGCTTCTTCGCCGTTAAACGCTATAAGTATCCTGTATTTTTCGTGGAGTAATTCATTTAAAAAACCATGAATTTCTTTTTCATCCTCAACAATTAGAATCGATTTTTTTCTATTTAAAAGATTTTCAAGAGCGGTTATTTTATTAGGAGTTTTGTGAGATTTCCCAAATACATCGTCCATAATATTTTGAAGATGATCGGAAATAAAAATCTGGCTTTCCTCATCCTCCAATTCTTGGTCATTTAAATCAGTCTTACCACAAGGCAGTAAAACCTTGAAAGTGGTGACCTTATTTTCTTCGCTCGAAACAAAAACATCGCCTCCCAGGAGCGTCGCCATTTTTTTGATATAGGCCAACCCAATCCCGGTTCTAAACTTCTCATTATCCATTTTGTTATCGTTCAAGAAAAAGCGGTCAAATACCAAATCCAATTTTTCTTTAGGAATCCCCTTTCCTGAATTGGTTACCTCAATGTCTAAAGATTTTAAATCATGCTGTTGAATTCCTAAGGTCAAGGTTATTTTTCCATGGTCAGGTGTATATTTAAACGCATTGGACAACAGATTGAATAGTATGATTTCAATTTTATCCTTATCAAACCATCCCGATAAATCGGAAGTGATTTCCAATTTATAATCAATATTATTTTGTAATGCCCATTCATCAAAGAGTTCGGCAATTTGCTCCACCAAATTAACAAGGTCAAATTGTTTCAGAAACACTCCCAAATGCCCATGTTCTGCCTTTCTAAATTCTAAGAGTTGTTGCGTTAAAAAAAGTAACCGCGATGAGTTTCTTTCAATCATACTGACAAACTTTTGATCGGTAGCGATCATATTTGTCGATTTTGAAAGTTTATGAATTGGTCCGAGAATTAAGGTTAAAGGCGTTTGAAATTCATGGGCAACATTAGTGAAAAAATTAAGCCGATTTTGATGTATTTCCTCTTCTTTCCTCTGAAAAAGAATGTTTTGCCTTAATTTAACTTGCTTATTAAAATAGCTCCACACCAAAAGAAGCAATAGCAACAAAAAGATAAGGTAAACGGCCATGGCCACATTTGATTGCCAAAAGATGGGTTTGATTTGAATGTTAATAGCGCGAACTGGTGGCCCCCAAACACCATCACTATTGGTCCATTTGAGCCATAAGGCATAATCACCTTTGGGAACATTCGTAAAAGAAAAAGTTCTACGATTATTTATGACATTCCAATCTTGGTCAAAATTATCCAGCTTATAAGCGTATTGGCACTTTTCACTATTGATGTAGGTTAAAGCAGACAATTCTATATCAAAAAAGTTTTGATCGTGCTTTAAAACAATAGACGGATTGCGGTTCGAATTTGGCGCTATGACAAGACCTTGATAATAAGGGGTTTCGGCATTCTGCCCGCTAATTTCAGCAATAAAAATATTCGGAATAATGTCAGATTCTTCCACCCGTGACGAAATAAAGTAATTGAATCCTTTAACACCACCTGCAAAAATATAATCGGAATCAGGACTTTGATAAATAGCACCATCTGAAAACTCATTCCCCTGTAATCCTTCGTTTTTTGTATAATTAATGAACTTTGAATCATTAATGATGTAATTGGATAGCCCGAGATTTGTACTGATCCAAAGATTAGCGTTTTTATCAGAAACAATACCATGAATCGTATTATTGGGCAGTCCTTCTTTTACCGTGAAATTTTGAAAAACGGGAACGGTATCCCCATGAAACTCCTTTAACAAATTAAGTCCCAAACTCGTGCCTACCCAAAGTCTTTTTTCTGAATCTGTATGCAGGGATAAAATATCATTATTTGATAAACTTTGCGAATCGTATTTGATGTGTTTGAAGGATTTAAAGGCATTGGTTTTCTTATTAAAAAGATTTAATCCTCCCAATCGGGTGCCAATCCACAGTTCTTGTTGGTTTCTGGGGATTATTGAAAAAACGATGTTGCTGCTCAAGGATCGCAATGCTTTATTTGCCGCCAAATATTGCTTAAAGTCTGTTACTTTTAAGGTTTCTCCCGATCGTGAGATTTTAAAAGCAATCATGCCGTAGCCGTTAGTTCCAACCCAAATAAATCCGTCGTCATCTTGATAAATAGCATAAGTGGACTTAAAATAGGAGCATAATTCATGGCCAATAATTTCCGACCAATCAAAAAGCTTTGAATTTTTTAAGTCATAAACACTAATGCCATTGCCATCTGTACCTATAAAAATAAGGTCGTCGTTTCCTTTACAAAGCGAGAATACGGCATTGTTAATGCTGCTATTCGTTTGATTAAAGTTTTGGTATTTTATAGGTTTGTTGACATTCTTGTAGAAATCAGAAGGAAGTTTGAATAAGCCACTCCCCTTGGTTCCCACCCAAAAGGAATTTTCTTCTACTTCCAAAAAAGCCCTCACAATACTACCATCAATTTCTGGAATCTGTGTTTTAGAGACTAAATTAAAAGTCTTTTTTAGCGGATACATCTTAAAAAGTCCATCGCCATCAGTTCCTGTCCAAATAACATTTTCAGTGCCTTCCAGTAAGGTTGTTATTTTTTGATTCTTTAAACTTTTAACCCATGAATTAGTAGTCTTTTTCCCTAAACTATCAATGATAAAATACCCTGAAGCCGTATTTAATAAGACACCCGCTTTAGTTTTATGAATTATAGCATGGACGGCATCCGTTTCAATTTGCAGTGCCGTTCTATCTTGAAAAGAATATAAAACGGCACTGCCAGAATTTTTAATAAAACATATTTGATGCGACGACACGATTTCAAAATCCGCCACATTATTTGAAATGAGCTCTGGGTGAGAAGCCATTTTTTCGACTGCCGAATGTGATGCTATTTTCATGGAATAAAGTTCATTATTATCCAGTAGTAATAGCAATTGGTTATTTGGCATAAACGCCATCTTTTTGACGGCATTACTTGGTAGCTTTTTAATTTGCAAGGGTTGAAAATCATTACCATCAAAATAACCAATGCCCCAGTCTTTAACTGCACAAAAGACATTTTTTGAACCGTCAAGTGCCATATTAAATTCAGATTCTGAAAAAGGAGGTTTATCTTTTCTCGAAAAATAATAGGTTTTAAACGTGTTTGATTTTTTGTCGTACCGATTTAATCCGTGCATGGTCAACACCCATATTTGCCCCGCGCTATCTTCGTCAATTTTAAGAACGACCTGATTGGTTAAGCTATTGTCGTTATTTAACTCTGGTCTAAAAATCTTGAAATTATTGCCATCGTATCTATTTAAGCCGTCCCAAGTGCCAATCCATAATAAATCTTCAGAATCCTGAAAAATGGTATTGACCGAACTGTTTGAAAGACCATTGGTATTATCTAATTGTTCAGTAGAATACTTAGTGCCAACAGCGGAGAGTTTGTCAATCGGGAATTCTTGAGAAGCTCCTTGGTTTTTTATAGGTTCAGGAGAATTGTTTTGAGAAGAGGGCTCATGTTTATTACTACAACCAATGGTTGTAAAAAAAACAATTGCTATGAGCAGTAGGCGAGTTTTCAAAATTAAAACGTATTAATTAAGACCTCCGAAAACACCTCAACAACCTCTGCTTCAACAAAATGCTTTCGCTATACAAGAATACGGATTTTATAAAAATACTAAGTGATTTTTACTCAGTATTTAAAAAATCAATTCATTTCATACCTTATTTGTATTTTTAAGTTGATCAATCAACAATAGTCTTATTCCATCCGTCATCTGGCCTTATTGGGAATCTGATCATTATTCAACGTTTATATCGTCTTAAATTTCAGGTAAATCAATCGCTTAAAACACGACTTTGACGCTGAGAATCTCCCTTACTTAAATCCTCTATAATAAAAAAACGGATATTTAATGCGATCGAGAATCCCGTAAAACCTTTGGCAATTTATATAGGTGCAAAACCGGAAAGCATTGAGTCCAATAAAAAAACCCGTGCCTTTGCATGGGTTTAAAATAAAAAGAGCCGTGTTGCTGCTTCACAATCTTTTTTGTAAGATTGCCTTGAGAAGTTTTCACTTTTAACATATAAACTCCTTGTGGTAAACTTGCCGTGTTCAACGTTTTATTCTGATATGAGAACTTAATGTTCTTACCCAAACATCGAACATTTAAACTTTCAATACGACAATAAGAGAGGGAAATCTTAAATTCAGAATGCCTTGAGTTGGATTTGAAATAATCGAGATTTTTTCATTTAAATTATTAGTTACTGAGAGTGTCCCGTCAGCGACAATCAAATTAATAATATGATGCGCCTCAGGCTATACTATTAAAGACACTGATAAGGGTTCTCCCTCGAGAACACATTTTTTTGTACTTATAAAACTCTATTTAAGTGATGTTCAACCTCTTTCGCAATGTTTCTTGTTTTATGGATTCATGGATCTTAAGATGTCCCTACTCTTTTTCAAAAAAGCAGTAATATAAGCTTGCTGTTTGTCCATCGGAATGGACGCACTGATTTTTGATGCAATTTGCTTAAGACTCGTAACATCTTGCACCAACGACGGATAACTTTTAGCTTGAATATCCCCTAACACGGAAGCGATCTTGTCACAAGCGGTTTTAAAGTTTTTGAAGTTCTCCTTATTGCTCGATGTTTTGGCGATTGTCGTAATGAGAACCGAATAGTTTCTCAAATCATCTAAAGCCTTTGAATCTGCCACACTGCTTTCATCAGCTTTTTTAACCACCAATTTCGTCAAGTTTGAAAATGCTTTTTTCGTATATGAGGAATCCACTGCAATCCTAGTGGAATCTCTTATGGATTCATCAAAGGCTTTGAAGGCGTTATAGGTGCCTCCAAAAGAATCACGTGCATTACCACTATCATTGGCACTCGTTTGGCTGTTTGTAGATTCAATGATCTTTTCATTTGCAAACTCATTAGTATCGTTAATGTCTTTATTGTCTCCTTGGTATACATAAATAATATAACCGACTATAAACAAAACGACCAAAATCAGCGATATCATCGCCCAATTCGGTTTTTTCTTTTCATTGTTAATCTGTGCCATGACTATAGAATTAAATTAGTTTATAATTGAAGGTAAAATAATCCACTACCTCTATAAATTTAAAACTCTCATAATCAAAGATTATGCTCATTCAATTAAAATTTTGACCTGAAGAATTTAATTCCTGAAATTTTAAAATCAATTAATAGATTTAATTATATCGAAAAGTTTTATGAACCCATTAAATGATCAATGGCATTGTTAATATCGATACCTTTTCCAAAAACTCCCTTAAAAACATCTCCGCTATCCAAAATGCGGGATGGCACAGTTTTAATAGTGAAATTAGACATTTGCAAACCTCTATTCACTTCAGACCAATCCAAAGGTGTAGAAACGGTGGCTTGCTTTTCGGGTCTTACACTATACGCCGAAACAATGGTCTGTCCTTTTCTATTTTGCAAATAATCCAGATAGATTTTTGGACCTCTTTTTTTGAGTGAGCGCTCTAACGTCGTTAAATCAGGCAGCTGTTCATTCACATAAACACATAATAATTTAGTGAAATCCCTTGCTTGTTCATAAGCATACAAACCGCCCATGGGAATGTAAACATGAATTCCTGAGGCCCCAGAGGTTTTACAAAATCCATTTATTTTTGCCCTATCCAGCACTTTTTTTACTGTTTGAGCAGTTTCGATGACTTCCTCAAAAGAATTTTCTGGCGAAGGATCCAAATCAATAATACCATAATCTGGGTTGTCCAATTGATAGATGGTGGAATGCCATGGATGCAGTTCTATACATCCTAAATTATTCATATAAAGCAAGCTGGCTTGATTTTGACATAACAGATAATTGATTTCCTTTTCGGACGATTTTGACTTTATAGCCACGGTCTCCATCCATTCCGGCAGATTTTCATTGTCCTTTTGGTAAAATGATTCGCCGGTAATCCCATTGGGATGTCGGTGTAAACTTTCGGGACGATCTTTTAAATACGGCAGGATATAGTCCGATATTTTTATGTAATAATCCAAGAGATCATATTTGGTCAATTTGGCATTTGGCCAATACATTTTATCCGGATTTGTGATTTGAACTTTAATATGATCCACTTCCAGAGAAAATTCCGAATCTATTGATTTGTGAGTTTTGGGTAGATGTTGCTTTTCTGAAGATTCATCAAACTCCATATTTTTGTCCTCTCGCAGTCTCAAAAAAACTGGATGTCTCATTACATTGGCAGCAGTCCATTCGGAAAACTTGACTTCGCAAACCAATTTTGGGAGAAGCCAAACCGCTTCCCTTCCCTTGAGATGTTGACGGATTTCAAAATTAGCATGTTCTGTTTCCAAAACTTCAAACTTGTGATAAAGCTCGATAATTTGTTGTTCTGAAAATCCCGAGCCACAAGTGCCCACGTACACCAAAGCGCCGTCTTGGACCATTCCTAAAATTAAGGAAGCGAATTTTCGGGATTTGGTTTTGGAAAGCGTATACCCGCAGATAAGCGTTTCGGTGTTTTCAATTTTCTTGAATTTCAACCAATTGGTAGAACGCACATTCGTTTCATATTTGGAATTGGCTTTTTTAGCGATGACACCTTCCATTCCCATGCTAATGGCTTTGTCATACACGGTTATTCCCATGGCTTCTACATGATCACAATACTGAAGATGTGGTGCGTCTGGAATCAAGGCTTTCAGTAATTCCTTCCTGCTCAACAGAGGCAGCTCTAAAATATCATGACCGTTAAGGTGCAACAAATCAAAAATATAATAGATCAAGGCGCCTTTGGTTAGGTCGGGATTATAGTTTTGCAAGGCATTAAATTGAGGTAATCCTTTGTGGTCCAGCACTACGATTTCTCCGTCTAAAATAGCTGAATGTTCTATTTCCGTCAGTTCATCATGAATACTCTTGAATTTCTCATTGAGTGAAATTCCATTTCTGGAATAAAGCTCCACCGTTCCCGAATCTATATTGGCCAAAGCACGATAACCATCGTATTTTAATTCATAAATCCAGTTCTTATCATTAAAAATCTTTATGCCTGGTGAGGCCAGCATGGGTTTAACAAACGATTTCAAATTAAGTTGTACAGCACTTATAGACTCGTGATCGGAAAAAGCTTCCGGATTAAAATCCTCGGCGTCATAATTGAGATGGGTCGCAAACTGATCGTCGTGTTTTATGAACAGCCATTGGTCCTTTTTATTCATGGAAGATGAACGAACCAAGGTAAAGATCCCTTTGATTTTTTCACCGTGAAAAACCAATTTCAATTTGCCATCGGCATAATCAGTCACTAAGTTTTGATGTGGGTATAAATTAGAATAATAGCCTTTATCCCAAATGGTCATTTTTCCTGCACCATAATTTCCTTTGGGAATTACGCCTTCAAAAGTAAGATAAGCTACGGGATGGTCTTCGGTATGTACTGCCAAACGTTTGTCCTGAGTGTTCATGGACGGCCCTTTTGGTATCGCCCAGCTTTTAAGAACGCCGTCCATTTCTAAACGCAAGTCGTAATGCAAATGACTAGCACGATGCCTTTGGATGACAAAACGAAATTGATCAGTAGCATCAACGCGATCCTTAGGTTCGGGCGTATCCTTAAAACTACGTTTTTTGCGGTACTCTTCCAGACTCATTTTAAGACGCTTTCTTTTTATGTTGCTCTAAGCTTGCTTTTAATTTGGCCATTAAATCTTTGGCCGCGGTCGGTTCGCTCTTGGTTTTTTCAACCTTAATTTCTTTTCCAGATGCTTTAGAGTCTATAATCGCCAATAACTGTTTATTATAAACGTCCTTGTATTTTTTAAAATCGAATTTCTCAGTGTAATTTTCGATTAAATTTTCGGCCATTGCAATTTCCTTTTCTGAAGTTTTGATGGTGGGAATCTTCAATTCTTTGGCATCACGGATTTCTTCCGCAAAGCGAATCACATGCAGTACAATCACATTTTGATATACGCCGATAAGCGAAAGGTTTTCTTTTTGACGCATCACGAAAGTAGCCACACCTAACTTACCCGTTTTTTTCAGGGCATCACGCAATAGATTATAGGCCTTGCCGCCTTCTTTTTGTGGCTCGAGATAATAAGGACTTTTAAAAAGCATATCGGCCACCTCAGTTTCTTCAACAAATTCCTCGATATCAATCGTCTTGCTTTTTTTGACGTTGGCATTTTCAAAATCCTCCTTTTCCAGAATAATATAACGCTCATCTTTTTTAAAGCCCTTTACAATGTCTTTCCATTCTACCTCTTCGCCGGTGTTTTCATTGACGCGTTTATAGCGGATGCGCGCTTGATCATGCTTATCGAGCATATCCAAGTCCAAATTTCGATCTTCAGATGCAGAGTACATTTTTATGGGAATCGATACAAGCCCAAAACTCAAGGTGCCATTCCAAATTGATTTCATAAGATATTTTTAAAGTACGACCAATGAAGCCTCTTTGCATCATTGGAGAAGTAGTTACTAATTTTAACGCAAAAACTTAGGTCTTCAAAAATTACTACAATACCATAGGAAATATGGCTTCAAACCCTATTTTTTGTAACCGTAAAAAAATATTAGGAAATGCTTAAACCTTCATCAGCATAAATTTTCAGTTTATAGCATAGAAGAGTGTTGCAAAAAAGTACATTTTGCGCCATTATTTGCTTCAGATAAGATTAAAACAGGATGCTTTTAAAAACTAAATCGAAAATACCCGAATTAAAATAATTGATTTTTTATATTTGCACCGCAAAAGATTTTTTAGACTAAGTTTTGGATACCAACCAAAGCAAAAAAATTAAGCAAGTGCTTATTTTTAATATCTAAAAATTACAATTTAATGCGCACGTGGCGGAATTGGTAGACGTGCCAGCTTGAGGGGCTGGTGACCATTAGGTCGTGGAAGTTCGAGTCTTCTCGTGCGCACATTTTTTTAGATAAATCATTTCCATTATCGTTTTAGTAACGAATAATTACTTTCCATCTAAAATGACCTATTAAGGAGGTATTTCATTCATTAGCTCCCATTCCTGTAAATTTTCACTTATAAATTATATTCCTTTTTAAACCTATCCTAAATTAACGTAATTTTGTTTTAGATTTTCCGCTAAACAATGAACAATATTAAATCCGTTTTCAGCATTAAGGACCTCGAAAACCTTACAGGCATAAAAGCACATACCATCCGAATTTGGGAAAAACGCTATGAACTGCTTGAGCCAGAACGTACCGGTACCAATATTAGATTTTACAATTTAAGCCATCTCCAAAAGCTCCTGAACATTAGCTTCCTGAATAATAACGGCATTAAAATATCAAAGATCGCTTCATTAAATAAGCAGGAAATTCAACAGCAGGTCAAGGAACTAGCCAGTAGTAGCCACGTTAAAAACCATGCGATCAACGCCTTTAAATTGGCCATGTTGGATTTTAACCAGGACCTTTTTTACGAAACTTTTAATGGCCTCATTAAAACCAAATCGTTTACTGACATTTTCTATGAGGTGTTTTTACCATTTCTTTCTGAAGTGGGCATGTTATGGCAAACGGATACGATCACTCCCGCGCACGAGCATTTTATTACCTTGCTTATCCGACAAAAAATATTGGTCCACACCGAACTTGTACAGGCACAGCACAAAATAGACCACAATAACGCCTTCGTTCTTTTTTTACCAGAAAATGAAATCCATGAAATTGGACTCATGTTTATTAACTATGAACTCAATGCCAAAGGACAACGTTCAATTTTCCTAGGATCAAGTGTTCCAATTCAGAGTCTAACCGATGTCCTGGCCTATTATGAAAAAGTCACTTTTATTTCCTACTTTACCGTCAAGCCTTTAAAAGATGACCTTTCCAATTATCTAGTTGATTTTAAGTCACAGCTTTTAAAAGATAATAATCACGACTTCTGGATCCTCGGCCAAATGACGCAATACATTGACATCAATGCACTTCCAAATAACATTAAAACATTTAAAACAATCGATAGTTTAATTGCAACAATTTAACGCTTTAAAATTGTTTTTTGTTTAACTCTTACCTATTTTTGTTAAACAATTTAAATAATGAATTTACGCATTGTTATTATCGGATCAGGTTTTTCTGCATTATCTGCAGCATGCTATCTTGCAAAAGATGGCCATGACGTGACCATCTTTGAAAAAAATAAAACCATCGGCGGGAGGGCACGACAGCTTAAAAAAGACGGTTTTACTTTTGATATCGGACCAACTTGGTATTGGATGCCCGATGTTTTCGAACGGTTTTTCTCTGACTTTGAGAAACTGCCGTCTGATTACTATGAATTGGAAAAACTGAATCCGGCCTACAGTGTCTATTTTGCAAAAGACGATTATATCACGATTGAAGATACTTTGGAGAAAATTTGCGAAACCTTTGAAAAAGAAGAACCAGGAAGCTCTCAAAAACTCAAAAAATTCATCGCCAATGCGCAGCACAATTATGAGGTTGCCATTAAAGATCTTGTATATCGGCCAGGAGTTTCCCCTTTTGAGTTGATGACGCCGGTTACGATGAAAAAAATCGACCAATTTTTCAGCACGATCAAGAAAGACGTCCGCAAGGAATTTAAAAACGATCGTCTCGCCAAAATCTTGGAGTTTCCAGTTTTATTTCTAGGAGCAAAACCTGATAACACGCCGTCCTTTTATAGTTTTATGAATTATGCCGATTTTGGTATTGGCACCTTTCATCCAAAAAAAGGCATGTATGAAGTTATTTTGGCGATGGAACAACTCGCTAAGAGTTTAGGCGTAAAGATCAAAACTGAAAATTCCGTAGAGAAAATCACCGTAACAGATAGCCAAGCCAACGGAATCATTGCCAACGGAAAAACGTATCCTGCTGATATAGTATTAAGCGGTGGCGATTATCACCATTCTGAAACGCTATTGGATAAAAAAGACCGTCAGTACTCTGAAGCGTATTGGGAGAAAAAAGTTTTCGCACCCTCTTCACTCCTATTTTATGTAGGATTCGATAAAAAGTTAAAAAACGTCAACCATCATACTTTATTTTTTGACGTTGATTTTGAAGCGCATGCCAAAGAAATTTATGACACTCCTAAATGGCCCGAAAATCCTTTGTTCTACGCGAGTTTTCCGTCACTAACAGACGAAAGTGTCGCACCTGAAGGTCAGGAAGCGGGCATTTTCTTAATTCCTTTAGCACCTGGTCTGGAGGACACGGAAGCATTAAGAACCCTATATTTTAACAAAATCATGGATCGTTTTGAGAATTTAACCTCGCAAAGCGTCAAAAATAATATTATATTTAAGGAGTCCTTTTGTGTCAATGATTTTATTGAAGATTATAACTCTTATAAAGGAAATGCTTATGGAATGGCCAACACCCTTATGCAAACTGCCTTTTTAAGACCCAAATTAAAGAGTAAAAAAGTAAATAACTTGTATTTCACTGGGCAATTGACAGTACCAGGCCCAGGAGTACCGCCCTCTTTGATATCCGGAAAATTGGTTGCAGAACTTATAAAAAAACATCATACTGCTAAAGCTCATGAAAGCGCTATTTGACCTCGTCTCACATCAATGCAGTAAAGCCGTAACCAACACTTACAGCACTTCATTTTCTCTTGCTACCAAAATGTTGGCCAATAGCATCCGGCAGGATATTTACAATATCTATGGATTTGTTCGGTTTGCAGATGAAATCGTCGATTCGTTTCACGATTACGATAAGGAAGTACTTTTCAATCGTTTTGAAGCGGATCTGGAATTTGCACTTCAGGATAAAATAAGTTTGAATCCAATTCTGAACGCATTTCAGGAAACCTATCATAAATACAATATTGACAAGCATCTGGTGGACGCATTTATGAAAAGCATGCGCTTAGATTTGCATAAAAGTGACTATCTGACGGAAACGGATTATAAAATGTACATTTATGGATCAGCAGATGTTGTAGGCTTGATGTGCCTGAAAGTCTTTGTTAAAGGGGATTCTGAAAAATACGAAAGCCTGAAAAAAAGTGCCATGAGCTTAGGTTCTGCATTTCAAAAAGTGAACTTTTTAAGGGATTTAAAAGCAGATTACGAGGATTTAAGCAGAACTTATTTTCCCAACACCAATTTAAATCAATTGGATGAAAACTCTAAACAAAGCATAATTGATGATATTGAAAATGATTTCGCACAGGGACTTAAGGGCATAAAAGAATTGCCAATTGAAGCGAAATTCGGTGTTTTTATGGCCTATCGCTATTACTACCAACTGCTGAAAAAATTAAAAAACACGCCTGCCCCAGACATCAAATCCACTCGAATAAGAGTTCCTAACTATAAGAAAATAGAACTTTTAACACGAAGCTACGTGAAGTATCAACTCAATTTATTATAATTTTGAACATGCAAATTTTTCTTGGTATACTTATTTTCTTAGGCATATTTTCCATCATGGAATTTATGGCATGGTTCACTCACAAATATGTGATGCACGGTTTTTTATGGAAACTGCACGCCGACCATCATCATAAAGACCATAAAAGTTGGTTTGAACGCAATGATGCCTTTTTTATCTTTTATGCCATTGTAAGCATGACTTGTTTTTACTTGTGGAGTTATGAAAATGTCTGGTATTGCCTTCCCATTGCCCTCGGTATTTTAGCCTATGGCATTGCTTACTTTACGGTTCATGACATATTTATCCACCAACGCTTTAAGATCTTTAGAAACGCCAACAATTGGTACGCCAAAGGAGTTCGACGTGCCCATAAAATGCACCACAAGCATATAGGCAAAGAAGATGGCGAATGCTTTGGCATGCTCGTCGTTCCTTTTAAATACTTCAAAAAATAATCGCTTAGGTCGACAGTCATTATGCAATATGTAACCCATTTTGATTATCTCATTATTGGAAATGGTCTTGCCGGTTTACAGTTGGCTCTAGAGTTATCAAAAGATCCCTTTTTTAAGGAATACACCATAGGTCTTATTGATCCGTCAGATAAAACGGAAAACGACAAAACCTGGAGTTTTTGGGAACAAGGCGAAGGGAAATTTGACGCCATCGTAGAAAAGGTCTGGCATACGGCAAAATTTGAATCTCCCGCAGTTTCTTTAAAGCTTCCGCTTGAAGCATACCATTATAAAACCATTAGGTCGATTGATTTTTATACTTGGGCAAAAAATCAGCTTTCCTCAAAGGATAATTTCAAATTCATTTTAGATTCTGTTCAATCGATTGACGAAATAGATGGTTTGAAAGTTATTGGCGCGCATCATAACTACACGGCAAAACACATATTCGACAGCAGAGTGCCTAAAGAGTTTTATACGCAGCAGTCACATTACACGCTTATCCATCAGCATTTTAAAGGCTGGACCATTGAAACTGAAACGCCTTGTTTTCAGCCGGACTCCTTTACGATGATGGATTATCGTTTTCAATACAAGAATTCTACAAGCTTTATTTATGTGTTGCCGTTCTCTGAAAACAAAGCGCTCATTGAATATACGTTTTTCACCCCGTTTACTGTGGAAACAAAGGTTTATGACGATGCCATTGAAAACTATATCAAAAAGCAACTCAAAATAGAGAATTATAAAATTATGGAAACTGAAATTGGCAATATTCCGATGACTGATTTTCCATTTTGGAATTTCCACAGTAAAAATGTGACGAAAATCGGCACAGGTGCAGGTTGGGTAAAAGGTTCTACAGGCTATTCCTTTAAACATACGGAAAAGAATGTGTCCAAATTGATTGCCAATATCAAAGCAGGGAAAAGTCCATCTGAAGATCTATTTCAAAAGAAATTCAAGTTTTACGATAAGATTTTTCTGAAAGTACTGTATGACGACAATGAAAAAGGGGTTTGGATTTTTGAAAGTTTCTATTCCAAGAATTCCATCCGGACGATGTTCCGATTTTTGGATGAAGAAACCAGTTTTTCAGAAGATGTAAGCATCATGAAATCGCTCTTTTCCATGGCATTCATCAAGGCCTTTTTTAAAGTGCTATTTAAGTTTTAGCAAATCATCCAGTAGTTTCCTTACTTTATCGCTATTCCAATCGGCGGCACCTGTTTTGTCAATCACGATATGACCTTTTCTATCTAAAACGAAAGTCCTAGGAATGGAAGAGGCTTCCAAAAGTTTTGGATTGGCCGTAATTGCAGAATAGACCAAAAAATCATAGTCATTCTTTTGTTTAAACTGTGAAATGACCTCCTGGCTTTCATTGGAGACAAAAAGGAAAACGACCTCGTCTTTATAATCCTTATATAGTTTTTCCATACTTGGCATTTCAGCGATACAAGGTGGACACCACGTCGCCCAGAAATTAATCAACACGACTTTTCCTTTGGCCTCATTAAAATTGTAAGATCTTCCATTTTCATCTACCAGTTGCCAGTCATAATCAGTTAAAGTAATTCGCTTTTCTTCATTAATGACCGATGGACTGATCATGGCCAAACCTTTCTGCAGAAAAACTTGAATAGGTTGGCGCGTTTGCGGAATGATCAACAACAAAATAAACACCAAAAAAATGATATTATTACGCTGGCTTTTTGAGATTTTCATAGGTTTATAATTAAAACACTCGGACTAAGCCTAGGCAAGTCGAGGTGTTGAATTAAAGACCCCGCTGAAAAAGCGGGGTTAGTTCGACCATAGCATTTCAAACTCCGCCGATAGCGGAGATTGAATTGCGGGTCTCACTAAAAAAAAACTCCCAATAGATATCAGGAGTTTTTATTAAAATATAGACATTCTAATCTTAGGACGCGTTTTGTTTTTTAATCAAGTTTAAAGCAGAACCTTCATTATACCAATCAATTTGTTGTTGGTTATAAGTATGATTCGTTTTGATCACATCTTTGCTTCCATCGGCATGTACAAACTCAATATGAAGCGGCTTGCCAGGTGCAAATTGATCCAAGTCCAAGAAATTGATCGTATCGTCTTCCTGAATTAAGTCGTAATCGCTTTCATTAGCAAACGTCAATCCAAGCATTCCTTGTTTTTTAAGGTTTGTTTCATGGATACGTGCAAAAGATTTTACAATTACTGCGGCAACACCTAAATGTCTTGGCTCCATTGCAGCGTGCTCACGAGATGATCCTTCACCATAGTTATGGTCACCCACAACGATAGAAAAGATACCTTTTGCCTTGTAGTCACGAGCTACATCAGGAACACCACCAAACTCTCCTGTCAATTGATTTTTAACAAAGTTTGTTTTCTTACCAAAAGCATTTACTGCTCCAATAAGCATGTTGTTTGAGATATTATCTAAATGTCCTCTGTAACGTAACCATGGTCCCGCCATTGAAATATGGTCCGTCGTACATTTCTCAAAGGCTTTAATTAATAATTTAGCGCCTGTGATTTTATTACCAATCGGTTGAAATGGTTCTAATAATTGTAAGCGCTCAGAAGTTGGGTTCACAGAAACGTCAACCTTACTTCCGTCCTTAACTGGTTCAACATAGCCTGAATCAATCACATCAAAACCTAATGGCGGCAATTCAAGACCTTGTGGTGCTTCCAATTTCACTTCTTCCCCATCTTCGTTGATCAAAGTATCAGTCATCGGATCAAAATCCAAACGTCCTGAAATTGCGATGGCAGCGACCATTTCTGGCGATCCTACAAACGCATGAGTATTTGGGTTACCATCGGCACGTTTTGAGAAGTTACGGTTAAATGAGTGTACAATCGTATTTTTCTCATCGCCCTTCATATCACTTCTGTCCCATTGTCCAATACATGGTCCACAGGCGTTCGTGAAAATGGTAGCATTCAAATCTTCGAAAATCTTCAATACGCCATCACGTTCGGCAGTAAATCGAATTTGCTCAGAACCTGGATTAATACCGAAGTCTGCTTTCGATTTTATATTTTTATCTACGGCCTGTTTCGCAATCGAAGCGGCTCGCGTTAAATCTTCATAAGAAGAATTCGTACAAGATCCAATCAAGCCCCACTCTACTTTAATTGGCCAACCATTTTCTCTGGCAAGCTTACCAAGTTGTCCAACTGGCGTTGCTAAATCTGGCGTAAACGGTCCGTTTAAATGTGGACGTAACGTATCTAAATCAATTTCAATAACTTGATCAAAATACTGCTCAGGATTTTCGTAAACTTCAGCATCACCTGTCAAGTACTCACGAATTTTATTAGCTTCATCAGCAATTTCCGAACGATCGGTAGCTCTTAAAAAGCGCTCCATTGAATCATCATAACCAAATGTTGATGTGGTTGCACCAATTTCAGCACCCATATTACAAATGGTCCCTTTTCCTGTACAAGAAAGGTTTTTTGCACCAGGTCCAAAATATTCAACAATCGCACCTGTACCACCTTTAACGGTTAAGATACCAGCCACTTTTAAAATCACGTCTTTTGAAGCCGTCCAGCCATTCAATTTTCCAGTTAATTTCACACCGATCAACTTAGGAAACTTCAACTCCCAAGCCATTCCTGCCATCACGTCAACAGCATCGGCACCACCAACGCCAATAGCCACCATCCCTAATCCACCTGCATTAACAGTATGTGAATCCGTACCAATCATCATTCCTCCTGGAAAGGCATAATTTTCTAAAACCACTTGGTGAATAATACCAGCACCTGGTTTCCAAAAACCAATACCATATTTATTAGATACTGACGCTAAAAAATCGAATACCTCACTACTGGTTTGGTTGGCGCGTAATAAATCGGGTGCAGCCCCTTGTTTTGCTTGGATCAAGTGATCACAATGTACGGTAGTAGGCACGGCAACTTTAGGTTTACCGGCTTGCATAAACTGCAACAATGCCATTTGAGCTGTAGCATCTTGTAACGCAATCCTGTCTGGAGCAAAATCTACATAGTCCTCTCCTCTTCTAAAAGCGGTTGTTGGATTGCCATCCCAAAGGTGAGTGTATAAAATCTTTTCAGATAAAGTTAAAGGTTTACCAACTATTGCACGCGCTTTGTCCACACGTTCAGGCATAGTTTCGTAAACTTTCTTAATCATATCAATATCAAATGCCATAGATTATATTTTAAGGTTGTTGTTTATTTAGTTATTTCCGCGAAGTTTCGGGTATGCAAAATTACAAAATTTCAAAGACTTTTAAAAATATGTAATGGCATCTAGAATCCGCTGCGTATAAATTGACAAATATCCATTTGTACTATGTAAAATTAAACTATTCGTAATATTTTAAAGTGCATAACAACAAATTGGTAATTTTGATCAAGAAAAGTAACCTAGAAAAGTCTTTTACCAATAAGAAATATCGATCGGGACATCTCAAAATCGGCTTTTCAAAAGAAAAACACAGCAGGTTTGAAGGTGCAATTGTAAGAATTAGACACAACTTACTTAAGTCAATTTTTTTAACTAAGGAAATAGACAATTCGCAATCAATTAAAGAACCTCTCCGAAATAAAATTTAAATAAATTGAAGTGATAAAAAAGAATTACAACGCGTTCTTAAAAATGAAAACGTTGGATTTAAATCAAAGGAAAGTTAAAAGCCATTAGATAACCTAAAACAAACTTTTAATAATCTGTTCGTCGGTAATGCCTTCCGCTTCTGCCTTATAGTTCTTAATGATTCTATGGCGCAGAATACCACTGGCAACCGCTTGTACATTTTCAATATCTGGAGAAAATTTACCATTGATGGCCGCATGCGTTTTGGCAGCTAAAATCAAGTTTTGTGAAGCTCTTGGACCGGCTCCCCAATCGACAAATTCTTTGACCAAAGCGGAAGCAGAGGCTTCTTTTGGACGCGTTTTACCAACCATGGTTACGGCATATTCAATAACATTATCGGCTACTGGGATACGACGAATCAAATTTTGAAAATCGGTAATTTCTTGAGCTGTAAATAAGGGATTGACCGTTGTGGCACGATCGGTAGTCGTTGATTTAACTACTTGTACTTCTTCGGCAAAAGAGGGATATTCTAAAGTGATGGCAAACATAAAACGGTCCAACTGCGCTTCTGGTAAAGGATAAGTTCCTTCCTGCTCAATCGGGTTTTGTGTGGCCAAAACAAAATAAGGTAAACTTAATTGGTAATTGTGTCCTGCGACGGTTACCGAACGTTCCTGCATGGCTTCCAATAAGGCTGCTTGCGTTTTTGGAGGCGTTCTGTTAATCTCATCTGCCAAAATGATATTGGCAAAAATAGGTCCTTTGATAAACTTAAAATGTCTGTTTTCGTCGAGAATTTCGCTTCCAAGAATATCACTCGGCATTAAATCTGGCGTAAATTGGATGCGTTTAAAATCGAGACCCAAGGCTTGAGCAATGGTATTGACCATTAATGTCTTTGCCAATCCCGGAACGCCAATCAATAGCGCATGTCCGCCAGAAAAAATAGAAATCAGGATTTGATTGACCACCTCATCCTGACCTACAATTACTTTGGCAACCTCGCTTCTTAAGGCGTTATATTTTTCAACAAACTGCTGTATGGCAGCAACGTCAGACATAGTATTACTTTTTTAACCAATTACTATTGAACTCACAATCTCTGTACTCGCCATTAATATTGATATAAGTATCCATGATTTTCTCATTAACCCATTTTTCAATGGCCTTAAATTGCTCGTCCTGTTCTGTTAAATTTTTAATCTTCAAGTAATCTTTGGCAAAATCAGCTTCGTGTTCATTAACTCTACCTGTAACCGTAAGAATTTTGAATTTAATTGGATTGACACGGTCTTCATCTTGAAGCACTAAACTGACCTCATCGTCCTTTAAACTCTGAATTTGCGTATAAAGCTCTGGATCCATTTTAGTCAACTCAAAACTATAATCTTGAGTTCTTGGGTTGATCAATTGTCCGCCGTCATTTTTGGTTTCATCTTCATCGCTAAACTCTCTTGCCGCTTGGCTAAAAGTAATTTCGCCTTCCACAATACGCTTACGGATCAAATCAATTTTTTCCTTAGCTTCCTTGATGGCTGCCTGAGTTACTTCTGGACGCAATAAGATATGGCGCACGTCATACTCTTGACCTCTTATTTTTTCTAAATAAATAATATGATATCCAAAATCAGTTTCGAAAGGATCAGATATCTCACCTTCCTGCAAAGAGAAAGCCACATCATTAAATTCCTTTACCATTTGTGGACGCTTTCTATTTAAGGTATATAATCCTCCTGTTTTACGAGACAAAACATCATCGGTATATAAAACTACTTTTGAAGTAAAACTTGCTCCACGTTCCTGAATATCAGCCTTAAACTCTTTTAGTCTATCGATTACTTTCTGTTTTTCAACATCAGAAATTTTAGGAATCACAACAATTTGCGCCACCTTTAACTCCGTACCAAAAAATGGACGTTCGTCTTTAGGAATATCATTAAAATACTGTCTCACTTCTTCAGGAGTGACCTCAATATCTTTAACGATTTTCTCTTTCATTTTACCTGCAAGTTGCTGATCCTTGTTGATTGCAAACATCTCATCACGTAAACTTTGTTCGGAATCTTTGTTATAAAACTTAAGCATTCTCGGCAAGCTGCCATCCATTTGCTCCAAAATATAATTGAATTGTTGATCTACTTGAGAGCGGATTTCCAAATCATTGACCACAATACTATCTTGTACGGCATGATGGGCATACAATTTATCTTCCAATAATTTCCCAAACAATTGGCAACGGGTTGGCATATCTGACTTAGAAACACCAGAGGCTTCCAACTGAGCAAATTGTTTGTCGAGATCCGAATCCAAAACAATATAATCGCCAACAACGGCAACGACTCCGTCTATTTTAACGCGTTTGTGAGTAGACGTGTCCTTTATGACTTGCTTTTTCACAACGGCATCGTCAATAATTTCTTGAGCAGAAGTAAACGTATAGGATAATAGGACAACAAAGGTTAAGGCAAGCTTAAGGTTAGTTGTAAATTTCAAATTGATTGTTTTTGATGGCATCTCTTGTGATATCTTTTTCAAATTGCTTGATGAGTTCTAATTTTCTACGATTGATTACGATTTGATTGACCGTTGGCCTTACATATTCCAACGGTGCATAATCATTATGTTGCAGGACCTCATTAATTTGGATCAAATATAGGCCTAATGAATCTTTGAGTTGTATAAAATTAGATTTTTTTAACAGTTCTTTTTTGTTATCGGCATTCAACACCGGAATCTTCTCTACGACCTGAGAGGCCCTGACCCAAAGAGAATCGTTTAAGGAATAGGATTTGAACTGAACGGCTATGGAATCGAGAAATCTTTTATCTTTTTTGTCAAATCTTTTGAAACGTTTTTCAACATCATCCCTATTCAATGCATTTTGAGCAACATTAAGATATCTCAGCTTAATCAATTCCTCATTAAGTTTAAAGGATTCCTTATTGCTCTCATAAACATTTTTTGCTTCAGATAAAGAAATTGCGGTATCAATATTCCTTTTTACCAAGGCTTCCACATAGGCTTTCGTAAACAAATCATTGCGATATTGATTGATCAGTTTATTGAAATCATTTTGGATGTTCTCGGGCAGGTTTCTTTTTGCGCCGTCCACCAACAACAGCTGCGTGGCCCATCGGGTTATAAAACCATTGACTAAAAGTGTACTGTCTTCTACAGAAGTTCCTTCTGCTACCAAATCTTTAACATCGTCCATATAAAGATAAGATTCTCCAACTCGGGCAATAGGTATGCGATCATCAGTTCGCTTGAAAAAATCACAAGAGATCAGAAAACAACATCCGACGAGAATATAAACCGCTTTTTTAATCAACTTTGTTTTGTTCTTCAATTTGAGATTTTACTTTTTGTAACACATCAGCATTTACCTTAACTTCATAGCGCTCATGGAGAGTTTTCAACCAATCGGCTTCTAAAGTGTTTTGATAATCACTGATAATTTTACCTTTTGCCTCATCAAAGGTCTTATTTGTTTTCGGCAACAATGCATTGACCTTTACTATATGATAAGCATCATTGTAATGGTATGTTTTTGAAAGTCCTGTTCTAACCAACCCTTCACTAGGGAAACTTGGATCGTTTGAAGGTTTAATTCCTTTGGTAAACATGACTTTTTGCTCCTTATCGGTATTGAGTTCTTTGCTGATTTCTTCAGATGTTTTTCCTCTTCTCCAAAGTCTAGCAACAGCCTTAATATCAGCATCCTTAGCTGAAGTTGCCATATCAACATCTACACGATCATCCCAATAATAGTCGTCCTTATGTGCCCTGTAATATTTCTGCAGCCCAATACTATCTGATGCGGCCGCATTCCAAACTTCTTTTTCCATGAGGTCAAACAACAAGAGGCCGTCTCTATACTCTCCTAATATTTGAGCATAATCCACATTTTCAAACTCTAAATTATCTTCATGATATTTTAAAATAGCAGCTTCTTCGAAGTTTTTATATTCCTTTTCAATGACTGTTTTAAAAGGCATTTTCTGACCGACATACACGTTTTGAATACTCAGTAAACGTTGTCCAAAATCATTATATTTTATCGTGTCCTTTTTAATGGTCAATAAGATTTGATCTTTTGTGAAGTTTTTAGGCAACACCCATGCGCGATTGAAAAAGTTAGCATTTAAAATAGACTCAAAATACCCCTTCGCATTAGGATTGACGACGATTTGATATTTCGCTCTTAAGTCATTTGCCAATGAGGTATTGATTAAACTCGAACGCGAATCCCGCTGAATTTTATTTTCGATGTCAAACTTAACATCATCATAGGGAAGTGGCTCTGTTTTATCCAAAAGCTTTACAATATGCCACCCATAATTGGTTTTAAATGGTTTTGAATAGTCTCCAACGGCATTCAACCCAAAAGCCGCTTTTTCAAACTCAGGAGCACTTAATTGTCCACTTGTGAAAGGAGCCAATTTTCCACCATTACTGGCAGAACTTTGATCGTCAGAAAATTGTTTGGCCAAGGATTCAAAATTCTCACCTTGTTTAATCCTTTTATAAATTTCATTAATGCGTTTCTCAGGATCTGGAATACTATCGTTTTCACTGGATGTTATCATGATGTGCGCAACAGTAACCTCGCCTTGTGAAGCACGTTTATCTTCCACATTTACGATATGGTAACCAAAACGAGTTCTAAAAGGTTTGGAAATATCGCCCACTGGCGTGTTGTAAGCTGCATTTTCAAATTCATAAACCATTTTAAAAGCAGAGAAATAACCTAAATCTTCAGCAAAAATAGTCTTGCCATCATGTACATCATTCTTTACAGGCTCAAAACCTTCCTTAATAACGCGATCTCGCAATTTCATCAATTCCTGATACACTTTCAAGGTATCAGTTTCGTTTTCGTCCAAACGGATTAAAATATGCGAGGCTTTGATGTCATAGCCCATTCTGTCATAAGCTTCCTTCATTAAGGCTTCAGTCACTTTTGAATCGGACAGAAAGTTTTTAACCAACTGATTTTTATACGATGAAAATTCCTTGATATATTTAGGATCCTTATCCAACCCCATGCGACGGGCTTCTTTTATTTTTAATTGATAGTTGACGAACAACTTCAGATACCCATCAACATCTTTCTGACTTTCATCTTTTACCAAGTCTAAATTTTTATTGTAAATCCTGATAAATTCTTCGGCTTTGATTGGTTCGTCATCAATGCTTAACAAAACTTCTTTAGAAGATATTTGTGCATTTGCAAAGGTGGTTAGCCAAAGCAGTAATAAACTGACTTTTAATTTCATTATGCTATTTGATATTTTCATTGTAAGATGAGGGGTGCCCAATATGTTTAAAAGAACCGCTTCTCTTTTTGTTAAAAATAAATTGACATGGTTGCAAAAATAATATAATTAGTGCATTAAACAAGATGCTTTTTTTCAAACGAAGCACATCTGTGTTTAGTATATGAATCCATGGAAAATAATTAGGACTCAGGATATTGAAACCTTGGTCTTTTGCCTCATATAATCCTCATCATCCTTGCCAACAACCTCTCAACAGTATTTTTTATCTGTTGAACTATGAGACGGCTCTACATTGTGAAAACCGTGTATCTTTATTTAAAATATTTCCTACTAGTTTATTTATTCTATGAAATATACTCTTGACATACTGATTAAAGCACCTCTAGAGACGTGCATTGAAAAGTTCGACGCCACAGAAAACTTGAAACATTGGCAACGTGGATTGATTAGCGTTGAACATATATCCGGAACGCCAAGAGCCTTCGGTTCAAAAATGAAAATGAAGTTCAAAATTGGAAAAAGCCAGATTCCTCTTATTGAAACCATTACTTATAAAAACTTACCGAACGAAGTTCATGGCACTTATTCAACAGAAGGAATGAGCAACCTTCAAGAGAATTATTTTGAAGCAACTCCTGAAAACTTTACCAGATGGATCAGTATCAATGAGTTTATGCCTTTGAACTTCAAGATGCATCTCATGCTTTGGTTAATGCCAAAAACATTTAAGAAACAGTCGTTGCTTTACATGAAAGATTACAAGAACTTTGTAGAAAAAGGAATTTCCGTTAACCATGCGTAAACTAAAATTAATCTGGGATTTTAAAGGTCCCGACGGCATAAAAACAGCAGAACATCACGCCATCCATTTAAAAGAATATATGGACGCAAAAAATCACAAAGATCCCATCACTGGTTTTGAAGCCCTAAATGAATTTCATGCGATTGCTTTCTTAGTGGTCTCTGAAGATGAGATGAAACCTTTACGGGACGCTTTAAAGCCTCATCGTGGGCAGGTGTATTCTGAATAAATCAAAAGTGAGAAAAACTCATAACAAAAAAAAAGCAACCCATCCAAAATAGCATTGGAAGGTTGCATTTTTTTACTTCTAACTTCGTGCTCCGTGCTCCGTGCACCGTGCTTCGTGCTTCAAGCTTCAAGCTCATCAAATTGCTCTAAAACCGCATCACATACACGTGAATTCTGAATAAATCAAAAGTGAGAAAAACTCATAACAAAAAAAAAAAGCAACCCATCCAAAATAGCATTGGAAGGTTGCTTTTTTTACTTCAAACTTCGTGCTTCGTGCTCCGTGCTCCGTGCTTCAAGCTTCAAGCTCATCAAGTTGCTCTAAAACAGCATCACATACACGTGTATTCTGAATAAATCAAAAGTGAGATAAACACATAACAAAAAAAAAGCAACCCATCCAAAACAGCATTGGAAGATTGCTTTTTTTTACTTCTAACTTCAAGCTTCGTGCTTCGTGCTTCAAGCTCATCAAACTGCTCTAAAACCGCATCACGTACAAGTGTATTCGGAATAAATCAAAAGTGAGAAAAACACAAAACAAAAAAAAAAGCAACCCATCCAAAATAGCATTGGCAGGTTGCATTTTTTTACTTCTAACTTCTAACTTCGTGCTCCGTGCTCCCTGCTCCGTGCTTCGTGCTTCAAGCTTCAAGCTTCAAGCTCATCAAGTTGCTCTAAAACAGCATCACATACACGTGAATTCTGAATAAATCAAAAGTGAGAAAAACTCATAACAAAAAAAAAGCAACCCATCCAAAATAGCATTGGAAGGTTGCATTTTTTTACTTCTAACTTCAAGCTTCGTGCTTCGTGCTTCAAGCTTATCAAAATGCTTCGACAAGCTCAGCATAAGCGATTCACGCAATCCCGATTTCATCGGGATTGGTTCTCTGCTTACTTCACATCCATCAATTCCACATCAAACACCAAGATGGCATTTGGAGGAATCACGCCACCGGCACCTTGTGCACCATAGCCTAAATCACTCGGGATAACCAAACGTGCCTTATCACCTACGTTTAATAAGCAAATGCCTTCATCCCATCCAGAGATGACCTGACCTACACCCACTTGAAACTCTAACGGATCTTTACGTTTGTATGAGGAGTCAAAAACAGTCCCATCGGCCAACTGACCTTTATAATGTACAGAAACGGTCTTACCTTTAACCGCTGCTTTCCCGTCTCCTTTATGAATGATTTTGTATCGCAAACCACTTTCCGTTTGCTCAAATCCTGCTGCCAATTGATCAAGTTCTGCTTCTTTTGCTTGGCGTTCTGCAGCAATCCGTTTTTCTCTTGAACCCTCAAAAATTCTGAAAGCCTCTACCGCATTGAAGTCTTCAGCTTCTGCTCCTTGTCTAACAATCTCAATCTTTTCGATTAAATCGCCTTGAACAATAGCATCAACCACATCCTGACCTTCCACAACGTTACCAAAAACAGTGTGTTTGTCATCTAGCCAAGGCGTCGCGATATGGGTAATAAAAAATTGACTGCCGTTTGATCCTGGTCCTGAATTGGCCATTGACAAAATGCCTGGCGTATCATGACGTAGATCCTGATGGAACTCGTCGTCAAATTTATAACCTGGATCACCAGTACCCGTGCCTTGTGGACAACCACCTTGAATCATGAAATCAGGAATCACACGGTGAAATTTTAAACCATCATAATAAGGTGTGCCTTGTGGTTTTGAAGAGTTCTCTAAATTCCCTTCTGCCAAAGCAACAAAATTACCAACCGTTCCCGGTGTTCTTTTGTATTCTAAATTAACCAAAACATCACCTTTATTAGTGATGAATTTTGCATATAAACCGTCTTGCATTGTTTCTTGTTTTTATTTGAAGCTACAAAGATACAAATTGATTGCGAAAAATGATTCACAAATTAGGGTTTAGGTGTGAGGAATAAGGTGTGAGTATTGTAACTATTTGGTAAAAATCTGTAAAAAAAATCAGACGAATGATTTTGCTATTCTACAAATTGCCCTTAAATTTGTAAATAGTTTAAAATCAATCTAAATTAATTTTAAGATGAAAAAAATTGTATTCGTATTCTTAGTTGCTCTTGCATTTAGCTGTGGCGACAACAAAAAAGATCAAAAAACTGAAACAAAAGTTGAGAGACCAGCATTCCCTGCGGCATCAACTGACACCAAAGAGGGCGTTATTGTCATCGAGGGTAATGATCAAATGAAATTCAACAAAACTGAAATTCGCGTAAAAGCGGGTGAAAAAGTAAAACTTACCTTGAAACATGTCGGTAAAATGGATAAAGCAGTAATGGGCCACAACTGGGCCTTGCTTGCCAAAGATGCTGATGTAGCTACAATTGGTAATGCTGCCGCAATGGCTAAAGATAACGACTATATCCCTGCTGATATGGCCAATAAAATCATTGCTCATACTAAAATGATTGGTGGTGGCCAATCTGACACTATTGAATTTGACGCTCCAACTGAGCCAGGAACTTACACATTCATGTGTACTTTCCCAGGCCATTATGCCTTAATGAAAGGTCAGTTTATCGTGGAATAATCACGACATTAAAAACATAAAAAAAGGCCGTAATTTATATTACGGCCTTTTTTCATGTGATTTATTCGAATTTCTATTTTCTATTCTTATTATTTATTATTCCCATAAGATACCCTGACCATCAGTTTATTAATAAGTTAAAAACTGAGACTGATGACTGAAGACTGAACACTGCCAACTGAAAACTCATCACTAATCCTCCCCATAAATTAATTCGATAAAATCAGCTTTCGGAAGGTCTCCAAAGTATTCCTTGATATCAACATCTTGTAATATTTCAGCAATATCTTCCAACTCATACCGCACTCCGATTATAAGCTGTTCGAGTTGTTCCACCGGCTCCTTTCCGAAGAAATCGCCAAAGATTTTAAAATCCTTGATATGTCCTTTTTCAACAAAAATCCGAAGATCGATTTCCCCAATCGGAAAACGTTTGGTACGTTGAACATTGAATTTTGGCGAACGGCCATAGTTCCAGTCCCAAGTGTCATATTTCTCCTCTTTTAATTGGTGGACTGCCTTCCATTCTTCAGGTGTGAGATGGTAGCTTTCAAAAGGTTCGCTTTCCTCATAAAGTCCTTCCAGCAATAATTGTCGGAATTCCTGAATATCCATAGGCGACTTTAAAAACTCAGAGATATTCGCCACTCGACTGCGTACGGATTTATGACCTTTCGATTGAATCTTACTCATTTTTACGTTGAGCGCATTGACGACTTCACCCAAATCGGTATTGAATAGCAAGGTGCCGTGGCTCACCATCCGCTTGCCCGTAGAAAACTGTGCAGTGCCCGAAATCTTCCTGTCATTAACCTCAATATCGTTTCTACCTTTCAACTCGGCATCAAGACCCGAATTGTTCAAAACCTTTATGACAGGAGCCGTGAATTTCTTGAAATTACTCAAACTCTTCACATCATGATTGGTTATGAAACTAAAATTAAGATTACCAAAATCATGATATACCGCTCCGCCACCAGTCACGCGTCTTACAATATGTATATTGTGATCTTCAACATAGTTATGGTTGATCTCCTCTAAAGTATTTTGATTCCGACCTATAATGATGGACGGCTCATTAATGTAGAACAGTAAATAATCATTTTCGGCACTAAAATTCCGCAATGCATATTCCTCCAAAGCCAAGTTAAGTTTCGGATTGGTATTGCCTTCGTTTTCTATAAAAATCATGATATGACGGTGTTTTATACAAATATAATTAATTGCCGATTAGGAATGAGGTTTGAGGTGTGAGGGAGAAGCTTTGAGGGAGAAGGTTTGAGGTTTAAAAGTCTGATACATTCGTGAAATTTATATTGAAAAATTTGAGTATTCATTTTTAGTGTACGATAAAGTTTGTGAAAATTCGTGAAATTCGTGTCAAAAATTATTAGAAGCTAAACCTATGCACTAAAGAAAATAGTATTAACTAAACTTGGTACCAATAAGTTTCACAAAGCAATCCCTGTACAATTTCAGGATTCCATATTCTACCTATGCTTTGGAATATTTAGATTTTGGAATTTCTATTTTATAAGTTTAGTTTTACAAAAATTAAATACATGAAGTCTTTTATCACAAAGTTAAAGTCTGCTTTTAGCGAAAGCAAGAGTGCCGACAAACCAAATAACGATGCTTTTACAGAAGCAATTATTAATGATGTGGATGGCAATCCTTTTGCCCTCTCAGAAACGAATGTCCTTTATGCCGGCTTAAGTGAATTGGCAGGCTATCATTATTTCAAAACGATTATCATCGGCACTTTTAAAGTAAAAACCTTCCAAGGGGCAAAATTAATTGTAAATGGTGGCGACTTTACATTGGAGCTTAGTTCGGACTCCATGGAACTAGAATCTGAATCCTCAAATATCCCCAATCGAAATATCACCCGAATTGATTTCGAAATCGATCATCAAGATATTTCAAAAATTTCAAGAACAGCCATTGAAAGCATCGAAGTGATTGCTAAAAAGAACCACGTAAAATTTTCTATTATTGAGGGCGATTATGATCAAGAACTAACGGATCAGGAACTTGTAGATGAAAAATCAGCAGATGTGGAGTTGGAAGTTGAAGTCTTGGCAGAAGACGTTCAAAATCTGAAAGAGAAATAAATAGCACGCAGAGTTGCGAAGGCGCAAAGGAAAAAGGTATTAAGAATGAGGGATTAGTTACAGTTCCACAATAATCAAAATTCTCCGTGTATCTCCGTGTATCTCCGTGTAATCTCTGCGAACCTCTGTGTAATAACACTCAGCATTCCGTGTAAATCCGTGTCAAGAGCGCGCTAGAGTATAGTTCTCGCAGAGCCGCGGAGACGCAGAGTAGAAATATTTAAAACTCCCAAAGAACTAATCATTTCAATTCCTAAAATCTATCTCTTGTAGATGGATTCACGTCTGATTAAATCATAAAACATCAGCGTCGCCCGCCTGAACGGACGGGCAGGTCAGCGTTCCATTCTCGTCAGAACAGTTGTCATTATTTATAACACTTTATGGTACCGGCAGTCTAAGCACTTAATACTGTCGACTGAAGACTGCCAACTGAAGACTGATCACTTAATTCGCTACGTCACTAATAAATTTAATACGGTATAATCGTAATTCTTCATCATCGTAATCGCCATCAAAGACATCTATCGCCACATCGATTTTATCAGTTTTTGAGTCCATAAAATAATCATGGATTTCTTCTTGCTGCTCCTCATCTAAAATATCATCGATCCAGTAATTAATATTCAATTTGGTTCCTGAATAGACAATCGCCTCCAACTCCTTTATGAAATCCCTCATACTCATCCCTTTAGCGGACGCAATATCATCTAAAGGCAATTTTCGATCAATATTTTGAATGATATAAAGCTTTAAAGCGGAGTTCATTCCCGTGCTTTTAACCACCAAATCGTCGGGTCTAATGATATCATTTTCCTCAACATATTCGGCAATGAGCGCAATGAAATCTTTGCCATATTTTTTGGCCTTTCCATCCCCTACACCATGCACATTGCCTAATTCTTCTAAAGTAATTGGGTATTTTAGGGCCATATCTTCCAAGGAAGGATCTTGAAAAATCACAAACGGTGGCACACCTAATTTTTTGGCATTACGCTTTCTTAAATCTTTCAACATGCCCATCAAACGTTCATCAGCTACGGCTCCTTCTCCTTTTGAAGCCGTTATGATGCTGTCATCTGTAGAATCATCAAACACATGATCTTCAGACATCATAAAAGAGTGTGGTGATTTCAAGAAATCCCGACCACTTTCAGTTAATCGCAAAACGCCATAAGTTTCGATATCTTTTTTCAACAATCCAGCCACTAAAACCTGACGGATCATGGCCATCCAATAGCGTTTATCCTCATGTTGTCCAATTCCGAAAAACGGCATCGTATCTGTTTTATGCGACACAATCAAGGCGTTCGATTTTCCTGTGATCACATGTACTAAATCCTTTGATTTATATTTATCGTTCGTTTGGGCTACCGTATCCAATAAAATCACAACATCCTCCTGTGCTTCGTGCTGTTTTTTAGGAAAACGAACATTGTCATCCATATCGCCACCATCGCCAGTTTCGTTATCAAATTCTTCCCCAAAATAATGAAGGATGAATTTCCGTCTTGACATGGAACTTTCCGCAAAGGCAACCACCTCTTGAAGTAAGGCATGCCCTATTTCCTGTTCAGCCACAGGTTTACCAGACATGAATTTTTCTAATTTCTCAATGTCCTTGTAGGCATAAAACGCCAAGCAATGACCTTCGCCACCATCGCGCCCTGCACGTCCTGTTTCCTGGTAATAACTTTCTATACTTTTTGGAATGTCATGATGAATCACGAAACGCACATCGGGCTTATCAATCCCCATCCCGAAAGCAATCGTAGCAACGACCACATCCACGTCTTCCATCAAAAACATATCCTGATGTTTGACCCTGGTTTTCGCATCCAATCCAGCGTGATAAGGCACCGCTTTAATGCCATTGACCTGGAGAACCTGCGCTAATTCTTCAACACGTTTACGACTCAAACAGTAGATAATACCTGATTTCCCTTCATTTTGTTTTACAAATCGGATGATATCAGAATCTACGGCTTTGGTCTTTGGACGCACCTCATAATAAAGATTTGGTCTATTAAAGGAGGCCTTAAACGTATTGGCATCGGTAATGTCCAAACTTTTAAGAATATCTTCCTGAACTTTAGGAGTCGCCGTGGCCGTCAATCCTATAATAGGAATGTTGTCGCCAATACGCTTTATAATATGTCTCAGATTTCGATATTCAGGTCTAAAATCGTGCCCCCATTCACTGATACAATGCGCCTCATCGACGGCCATAAAAGAGATTTTTACCGATCGTAAAAATTCAACATTCTCTTCTTTGGTCAAAGATTCCGGAGCCACATAAAGCAGTTTTGTAATCCCACTTTTAATATCCTCCTTAACCTGTTTAATTTCGGTTTTGTTCAATGACGAATTCAGTACATGGGCAACCCCATGATGTTGGGACACCGCTCTAATGGCATCCACCTGATTTTTCATAAGTGCAATTAACGGCGATACAATAATGGCTGTACCCTCCTCAATCAGTGCTGGCAATTGATAACACAATGACTTTCCGCCGCCTGTTGGCATGATTACGAAAGTATTTTCTCCTTTTACTAAACTCTTTATAACGCTTTCCTGAAGACCTTTGAATCTGGAAAATCCAAAGTATTTTTTTAGTTCTGCATGTAAGTCAATTTCTTCTTTACCCATTAATCCCTATTAGTATTTTATATACATTTGCATAGGAATAAAGATACTAAAATTCTTTACAAGCATCAAACCCAAAAATCAATAAATTTTGAATATTAAAAATTCCATCTTAAATACTGCTAAAAAAACCATCGACTTAGAGAGTTCAGCCATCTCCAATCTTGCCACTTTATTGACTGATGATTTTGCTAATGCCGTAGAACTCATATACAAATCAAAAGGCAGAGTCATTATTACAGGCATTGGAAAAAGCGCCATAATTGCCAATAAAATTGTTGCCACTTTAAATTCGACAGGCACACCAGCCGTTTTTATGCATGCTGCAGATGCCATTCACGGCGATTTAGGACTTATTTTGCAGGATGATGTGGTCATTTGCATTTCTAAAAGTGGAAATACTCCCGAAATAAAAGTGTTGGTACCCTTAATTAAGAATGCCAAAAACAAAATGATTGCCATTACCGGTAATATTACCTCGTTTTTAGGCCAACAAGCAGATTATGTTTTAAACACTTATGTTGAACAGGAAGCCTGCCCAAATAATTTGGCACCTACAACCAGCACCACAGCACAATTGGTTATGGGCGATGCTCTTGCTATCTGTCTGGTGGATTTAAGAGGGTTCTCAAGCAAGGATTTCGCAAAATATCATCCGGGAGGAGCTTTAGGCAAACGTTTATATATGCGCGTTAGCGACTTGTCATCCATGAATGAAAAGCCACAAGTAGGCTTAAACACGAATGTAAAACAGGTCATTGTTGAGATTTCAGAAAAAATGTTGGGCGTTACCGCGGTGGTAGAAAACAACAAAATCGTCGGCATCATCACAGACGGCGATTTAAGACGGATGCTTACTAAGAGTGATGCTTTCATCCACTTCACTGCAAAAGACATTATGAGTTCAAATCCCAAACGGATTGATGACAATGCCATGGCTGTTGACGCGAAAGAACTTATGGAGACCAATGGCATTTCTCAACTTTTAGTAGAAAACGAAGGTAACTATGCGGGTGTAGTACATATCCACGACCTTATCAAAGAAGGCATCATCTAATGGCAAAAAAAACCTCCAATGAGATGTCCTTTTTGGATCATCTTGAAGATTTACGTTGGCACTTAATCAGGATCACTTTAAGCATCGTTATAGCCGGAACTGGCGCATTCATTTTTTCAAGATGGATCTTTGACGTCATTATTTTTGGGCCAAAAAGTATGGATTTCCCGACTTATAAATATCTCTGTAAATTATCGACCTTTTTAAATGTCGATTCTACATTTTGCGCCGATGAATTTCCGTTCACCATTCAAAGTAGAACCATGGGAGGCCAATTTTCAGCCGATATATGGACGTCTATCTATGCGGGTTTCATTATTGCATTCCCTTATATCATCTATCAGTTATGGAAATTCATAAGTCCAGGATTATTGGAAAACGAACGCAAAAGCTCACGTGGCTTTATTGTTGTATCGTCTTTACTATTCTTTTTAGGGGTGTTATTTGGCTATTACGTCATTACGCCACTTTCCATTAACTTTTTGGGCACCTATTCGGTTAGTAGTCAAGTGAGCAACCAATTTGACATCAGTTCCTATATCAGTTTAGTCCGCTCGGCATCTATTGCTGCGGGCTTGGTATTTGAGCTGCCCATAATTATCTATTTTTTAACCAAAATTGGAGTCGTTAATCCTCAAATGCTTAAAAAATATAGAAAATATGCTCTGGTGATTATCCTTATACTATCGGCGATCATCACGCCTCCTGATGTGGCAAGTCAGGTCATTGTGGCGATTCCTATCCTCATATTATATCAAGTAAGTATTTATATTTCTGCCATTGTAGTTAGAAACCAATCCCGAAAAGAGGGAAATAAAATCAAAAAACATGTCTGATATTGTCAAAGAATTTAATGAGTACCGCACCAAAATGAATGATAAAATTTTGGGTGATGACAACAATAAAATCATTAAACGTATTTTTAATTTAGATACCAACGCTTACGCGGAAGGTGCTCTGGATGTCAAAACCAAAGAATTACTTGGCTTGGTAGCTTCTGCGGTGTTGCGATGTGACGATTGCATTGCATACCATTTGGAAACGAGCTATAAGCAAGGTCTCACAAAAGCCGAAATCAACGAAGCGCTTGGAATTGCGACCTTGGTTGGAGGCACAATCGTGATTCCACATTTACGTCGGGCGTACGAATTCTGGGAAGCTTTGGAGGCCCAAAATTAAACTTATTATAAAAAAAAATTGGTTTAATAACTGTCCGAAAGGATTATACTATTTTTAACCAATCAATTATATCTATGAAATTAAGCGCAACAAATTTAATGAAGTCCTACGGTGGCCGTCAAGTGGTCAAGGATGTTTCATTAGAAGTCAATCAAGGAGAAATTGTAGGCTTACTCGGCCCAAATGGTGCTGGTAAAACCACGTCATTTTATATGATTGTTGGCCTAATTAAACCCAATGGCGGCAAAATTTTTCTGGATAATCAGGAAATCACGAAATTCCCAATGTACAAACGTGCCCAGCACGGGATTGGTTATTTAGCGCAGGAAGCTTCGGTTTTTAGAAAATTAAGTATCGAGGACAATATATTAAGCGTGTTGCAGATGACCAAACTGTCAAAAAAAGAGCAGCAGGATAAAATGGAATCTTTGATCGACGAATTTGGATTGGGCCATATCCGTAAAAGTAGAGGCGATTTATTATCAGGTGGCGAACGCCGACGTACAGAAATCGCACGTGCCTTAGCCACAAATCCTAACTTTATTTTATTGGATGAGCCTTTTGCCGGGGTGGATCCTGTGGCGGTTGAAGACATTCAACGCATCGTCGCGCAACTGACCAAAAAGAATATTGGCATTTTAATCACTGACCATAACGTTCAAGAAACCTTGGCCATTACGGATAGAACCTATTTGATGTTTGAAGGTAATATTCTAAAAGCCGGAAAACCTGAAGAATTGGCCGAAGATGAAATGGTACGTAAAGTATATTTGGGTCAGAATTTTGAATTACGTAAAAAGAAGTTGCACTTTTAAAGGCTGAACCTTTTTTGGATCATATTAATTTCTTGTTTGGATCTTGATAGGTGTTGAATACTGAGAAAACGATTATTTCATTGGCTCTGATTTCATAAATAATCACGAACGGAAATTTTTTCAATGGCAACTCTCTAAAACAGGGTCCTCTTTTTATTTAAAAAATAGCACCACCTTCTAAGTGCCAAAAAATAACTTTCCAAATAAGCTAAAAACTCTACTCCTACTCCTTTTTGTTTGGATTCGTACCAACCTAATGCAGTGTCAATTTCTTTCTGCGCAAGTGGAAGAATCACTAAACTATAATCCATACTTAGAATTCAGACTTCGCTTCACCTCTTCCCAACTCTTCCCTTCAACAGCACCATTCCAATATTGCTCACGATGTTCACTGATTAAATCATAGTGCTCATCTGGAACTTTAGAAATTGATTCAGAAGAATCTAAAGCGTCAAAAACACCTTCCAAAGCCTTGAGTTTATCATCATTTTTTATCATGACCTCAAATTGCCTAATCAGTTTCCTCCTTAATTTAAGTGTTTCCATAGTCTTTTTATTTTAACTAAAATACAAAATTAAACCGAAGCTTTCTTAAAATCGTAACTTACTGCCAACCTATGATATCTTCGCCGTTGTTGGTGTTTTCCACCAACAACTTCATATAACAAAAACTCACTTCCTAATCAATCCAACAACCTTTTTAATCCCAGCAAAAACCAACAGAGCCACAAATCCAAAAGCGACACCCACAATAAACTCTCTGATAAGGGAAGGCCAAGTTTCTAAAAAATGATGCAGAAAATCTAGATTATGGATAAAAATACCACCAGCGACAAGCAATAAAGCAATGGTACCAATAACGCCTAAACTTTTGATAACCCAAGGCAAGGCGTTGACCAACAAATGTCCAAAAAAGTCTGATATACTTTTATCTTTATCGTTGAAGTTTATCAAACTATAACCAAAATCGTCCATTCTCACAATTAAAGCTACAATCCCATAAACCCCAACCGTTGCAATCAAAGCTACGATGGTAACCACTAAAATTTGATTGAGAAGTGGAATCCCCATGACACTGCCCAAAGCAATAATCACGATTTCTACGGATAAAATGAAATCAGTAACAACGGCCGATTTAATTTTTGATTTTTCAAGTTCCAAAATTTCCCCCTCACTAAGATTCTCCTTCGATACATTTTCTGTTTTATGATGATGCGGCACCAAATATTCATAAACTTTTTCGGCACCTTCGTAAGCCAAATAAATTCCTCCCAATATCAAAACCACTGTAACGGCAACAGGTAAAAAGGCACTTAACAAAAAGGCCACCGGCAGTATAATGAGTTTATTAACAAAAGAGCCTTTCGTAATGGCCCATAAAACAGGTAGTTCTCGAGAGGCCACAAATCCTGAAGCCTTTTCAGCATTAACGGCCAAATCATCACCCAGAATTCCGGCTGTTTTTTTTGTAGAAATTTTAGCCATGGATGCCACGTCATCCATAAGTGCTCCAATATCATCTAAAAGTGCAAAAAATCCTGAAGCCATCTATTTATGTGAATTAGGTATTAGACTGCGCTTGTTAAATTAAGTATAAGAATCTCTTATTTCGTCAGTGATTTCGAAAATAAAGACAATAAAACATAAAAAACAATAATGATTGGGATTGCCAAAAACTTGAAAAGAACAATAAAGATCACACTTAAAATGATGAAAATATAACGTACCGCATTCGATTTAAAACTCCAATCCTTAAATTTTAATGCAAATAAGTTGACACTTGAATTGAGGATATAGCAACTCAAAACCGTCATCACTATCAAAAACCACGGATTCAAAATAAATGCATTAATGGCATCACTATTTTGAAACTCCATAATCAATGGCAACGACACGATCAGAAGGGCGTTGGCCGGGGTCGGCAATCCTTTAAAAGAAGACTGCTGATCTTCATCCAAATTAAATTTAGCCAAACGATAGGCAGAAGCCAGCGTAATAAAAAAGCCCACAAAGGCTAAAGGCGCATAATGATGCAGACCTTCAAATAAGTTGGTGCTGCTCCAAAGCGCTTCAGAGTTTTCAGAAACCGGAGTTCCTAAAGACATATTCAAAAGCTTAAACATAACCACTCCAGGCACCAATCCACTGGTGACCATATCTGCTAAAGAATCTAACTGGAGACCCAATTCACTCTGTACATTTAATTTTCGGGCGAGAAGTCCGTCAAAAAAATCAAAAAAGATCCCTAAAAACATAAATAGGGCCGCACCCACAAAATAGTTTTGTACCGCTAATAAAACTGCGATACTACCTGAAAATAAATTGAGGAGCGTAATGATATTGGGAAGATGTCTTTTTATGGCCATGATATAATTTTGTGTAAAAATAGCAAACTATTTTTATAAGAATATGCTTAAAACCATTTATTGGAATCGTAAAGCATAAAATGTTGGGCAGATGCAGGAATTAATTAGAATTAAGTACAAAGAATTAAGTACTAACGCGCTTGTGGAACGGGTAGGATCTAAATCACAACTTAAAATCTAAGCAATTAATCCGATTTATGCCCAAATAAATCCGTGAAAATCAGCCAAAATCAGCGTCATCTGCGTTCTATTAGTAGAAATCCGCAAAATCAGCGTCAACCGCCTGAACGGACAGACAGGTTAGCGCTCTATGAGCCCAAATACACCTCCAAAATCTTAATATCCCAATAAATTATTATTGTTGTCCGATTAAAAACTTCGTCGGCCTTCAAAAGTTATGGCTGATAAATAATTATCAAGGTTAAATTCATCATGTCCTCATTTTTCAGTTTTGTTAAATGCTAACAAATACGAATTTCCTACTAGATATAAAATTATAAAAGCTATGTTTTAAATATTTTGAGGTTTGTGTCTTGATTCTTGGTTCTAACAGCGAAGCGGTCTTGATTCTCTTCAAATCACTGACAAACACAATATCTACCACAAATTCAAGTTCAATAAAATAAAATATATTGTGCATCTTTGTAAAAATTCTGCGATTGAAAACGACTACTTTTATTGCGTTCTTTCTACTTACTATATTGACTTATGGTCAATCTACCCGCAAATACTCCAATGAGTTTATGAATATTGGGGTTGATGCCGCTGCCTTGGGAATGAGCAATGCTGTGGTATCGCAGACTTCCGATGTGAATTCTGGCTATTGGAATCCTGCGGGTTTGGTAGGGCTCGAAGACAATCAAATGGCCCTCATGCACTCCAGTTATTTCGCAAATATTGCTAATTACAACTATGCTGCGTTCGCCATGCCTTTGGATGATAGAAGCGCCGTTGGAATTTCGTTGATCCGTTTTGGCGTAGACGACATTTTAGACACCACACAATTAATCGATGCCCAGGGCAATATTAACTACGACCGTATTCGTCTCTTTTCGGCTGCCGATTATGGTTTGACATTTTCCTACGCACGAAAAATCCCGTTGGATGGTTTTAGCTATGGCGTCAATGCAAAAGTAATCCGTCGGATTATTGGGGATTTCGCTTCTTCATGGGGATTTGGTCTCGATTTAGGCATTCAATTCCAATCACAGAACAATTGGAAATTCGGAATAATGGCCAGAGATATTACCACGACTTTCAATGCCTGGACTTTTGATAAAGATAAACTCGCCACTATAAAAGATGCCGTTGAAGGTCAAAATCAGGAAGTACCAGAATCAACAGAGCTTACCATTCCTAAACTCCAATTGGGAATGTCTAAAAAATTTGTGTTCCACTATGATTATTCATTGGTCACTGCTTTAGATCTTAATGTGCGTTTTGAACAAAACAATGATGTCATCTCATCTTCAATCGCCAGTATTACACCGTCTCTAGGATTTGAATTTGGCTATACCGATCTGGTTTTTTTAAGAGCAGGTGTCGGTAATTTTCAAAATGAACTGCAATTGGACCATTCGGAAAACTTGACTTTTCAGCCTAATTTTGGCGTCGGTTTTAAATACCGAGGCATTGCCATCGATTATGCCTTTACGGATATTGGCGATCAAAGTGCCGCCCTCTACTCCAACGTGTTTTCTATAAAATTAGATTTTAGTGTTTTTAGATAGCCAGCTTCAATGATGTCATATTTAGTTTGTAAATTTCCACAATGAAACACTTCCTTTTAGCCCTATTTTCAGGATTACTTTTAGCCTTTGGTTGGCCAACCTACGGATTTCCAGTCTTCTTATTCATTGGATTTGTACCGCTTTTATTAGTGGAACGAAATATCAGGACTTCTGATGTTGAATGGAAGAAATGGTCGATTTTCGGGTACAGCTATCTCTCTTTTGTTATTTGGAACTTTATAACCACCAATTGGCTGCAATATGCGGATGTATTTGGGGCCAGTTTCGCCATTTTGGTAAACTCCATGCTCATGGCATTGTTAATGGTCATCTATCACAGCATTGCCAAACGCGCCACAATCAACATCAGTCTCGTGTTTTTGATGTGTTTATGGATGGCTTTTGAAAAACTACATTTAGGATGGGATTTTTCATGGCCTTGGCTAAATTTAGGAAATGGCTTTTCCGAATATTTCACTTGGATCCAATGGTATGAATACACAGGAACTTTTGGCGGCACGCTATGGGTATGGCTCGTGAATATTTTGGTGTATAAACTGGTTCTGAAATATCAAGTTCAAAACTCTATAAAAAGCATTAAAACCAATGGCATTGTTATTTTGATTGTGATCGTTTTACCGATTTTAATCTCCTTGGCAATCTATTACACTTATAAGATGGAAGGCGAACAAATGAATGTGATTGCTTTGCAGCCAAATATTGATCCGTATTCTGAAAAATACAACGTGCCTAATGAAGATATCGCCGACTTATTATTGAAGTTGACCGACACCAAAATCACTCCACAAACCGATCTTGTCGTCGCTCCCGAAACAGTCTTTGCCGACAATGTTAAAATCAATCAGCTGGAAGAGGCTTATTTTAAAAGAAAATTGGATGTTTATATTTCTGAACACCCAAATATCAGCATCCTAACCGGAATTTCTTTTGTCAATTTTATTATTGACGAATCACTGGTGAAAAAGCAATCCAATTTCCATAAAAACGGTTTTTGGTATGACGACTACAATTCTGCCATGTTGCTAAAAACGAACGATAGTATCCAATTGTATCACAAATCTAAATTAGTGGTTGGGGTGGAAACACTCCCATATCAAAGCATTTTAAAACCTCTGATTGGCGATTTTATGATTGATCTGGGTGGCACCTTGGCCATGAAAACCACACAGGAAGAACGCAGTGTTTTTGATACAAACAATCCTAACTTAAAAGTGGCCCCCATCATTTGCTACGAATCGGTTTATGGCGAATTCGTCACCGGCTACATCCGAAATGGCGCCAGCGTTTTAGCCATCATCACTAATGACGCGTGGTGGGGCGAAACCCAAGGCCATAAACAACATTTAAGCTATGCACGCTTACGAGCGATAGAAACACGTCGAGACATTGTGAGAAGTGCAAATACAGGAATCTCCGCACTGATCAATGCCAAAGGAGAAATCTCATCATCACTAGCCTATGGTACTCAAGGGGCTTTATCAGGAACAGTGACCGCTAATGACAAAATAACATTTTACACAAGAGCAGGTGATTATATAGCGCGGATAGCGATTTTTATTGCACTATTTGTGTTCTTGATTACCATGTTTAGGAAGCCCAGAGTTTGAGGTGAGTCAGGCATCAGGTCTGAGGAATGAGGAATGAGGAATGAGGTCTGAGGTCTGAGGTCTGAGGGATTATGTAATCGGTATTCGAAATACTCCAATATCTGTAAATAATCAGAGATTTGAAGCATGAGGGATTAAGTTGATATTGAACTTCAAAAATCAAAAATCGTTAATCATCAATCGTTAATCAAACACTCCCCTAGCCATATTTAAAACTTCATTATTCAGTATTCAATATTCGATATTCAGTATTCAGTATTCAAATACAGTGAAGCAATACGTTCAATAAAACTACCCAAGCTTCCATAAGATTGCGTCGTCCTCCGTCCTCGCAATGACCCCATGTTGTTGTTTGTTTTACTCGTATGACAAGCCCAGCCTTTTCAATTTCAACTTCAAAAATCGTAAATCGTAAATCGTAAATCGTAAATCGTAAATCAAAAATCATCCATCTCCAATCAACTCACTGTCCTCTATAATACAAAACCGTACTCAAGGTCTTTACCATAATATTCAAATCGAGAAAAACGCTCCTGTGTTTGATATAAAATAAATCATACTGCAACTTAATAAGACTCTCATCAACCGAAGCACCATAGCGGGTTTTCACTTGCGCCCATCCCGTTAGTCCTGGTTTTACGATATGTCGGGTTTCATAAAAAGGAATAACCTGAGACAATTCATTTACAAAAAATGGTCGTTCAGGACGTGGTCCAATCACGCTCATTTCACCTTTGATGATATTTAAAAACTGAGGGATTTCGTCAATTCTACTTCTGCGTAAAAACTTTCCAAACTTGGTAATCCTAACATCATCCACTTGCGCCCATTTAGCCCCATTGGTTTCGGCATTGATGATCATGCTTCGCAACTTGACAATCTTAAATACTTTTCCGTTTTTCCCCACCCGTTCCTGTCTATAAAATAAAGGTCCTCTATTCCCCAAAAGATTGCCTATCAATATAAATGGTAAAATCAAAGTCCCGCAAATAATACCAACGATTGAAAAGCCAATATCAAATAATCTATGGAAAAACAGGTACAAGGTATTTTGATTGCTTCGGCTAAAAGGAAAATATTTATAAAAATCTTTCCCTATAAAATGAATAGGAACACGATGCGTAATCTCTTCATAAACCTGGGTATATTCCCTAATGGTAAATCCACGTTCCAAGAGCGTCATTAAGTCCGTATAAATCTCCGCAGTAATGGTATCTGAGTCATAACTGGCCACGACTACTTCTGAAATCTTTTGCTCCTTAATAATCTGCAGCAATTCGTGTGCGTCAAATTCTTTAATAGCCTTCAATTTGACAGGATCTTCTTTTGGCAGTTCGCAATTGATAAATCCAACAATTTTGTAGTGGGGATCTGATTGACTAAGTGTATTGATGAAGTTTTCCACGTAATCGATCTCCCCAACCAATAAAACATTTTTATAAAACCGGGGCGATGCAATTAAAGTGGTATAAGCCAAGCGCCATAAAAATATAAAAACGATGATCGTGACATAGAAATAGACAATCTGAAGACGTTTTTCAGGTAAAAAAGGCGTCAATACGGGCGTCAAAAAATAGAATATTAAACTTGTGGAGACTGCAAGCACAATGGTTCTGAACGTCACATCAAGTTGACTCGACTTCTGTAAATCATAAGCTTCAAAAACAGTCCCAAAAACACTTAAATAAAGCAAAAGAACAGCGATTGCAACGTTATTCTCCCAACTAATCTCTAAATAAGCATATTCAAAAAAGAGTCCCAGAACATACAAACCAAAAACAACCATGGTCATATCCATTGCTCGGAGCAGTAATTTACGCTCTGAAACTTGAAAATGGATTCCGTTTTTTGACATGTGTTAAAATATTCTTAAAGCGAAGATACTAAGTCTTCACTATTGTACAAGTTTTAATTGGTTTTTATAGTGAACACCAACGGATTAAATGTTTCAGGTTTAAAGTTTCAAGTTTGAGCGTCATTGCGAGGGAGGTACGACCGCGGCAATCTCTAAGTTATTATATCCTAATTTGACACTGTACTCTTAATTTCGTGAGGTTGCCTGACTGGCTGACGTTATTCTTCCTCGCAATGTCTAAACATTTCCTTAACCTCCTCATACAAATCAAACCATTCGGGATTTATGCTTATAATCAATGCCACTTTCTTTGCTCTACTTCCCGCTTTTAATTGCTTTTCTCTGCCGATTGCATCCCCTATCATTTGAAAAGCTTCGTAATATACCAGCTTATCCAAATTATATCTCGCAGTAAAGGATTTTGTATGGCACTTTTCTTTGTGTTGTTTTACACGAATCACAATAGCCGATGTTACACCGACATATAATGTAGTGTGGTTTTTGTTGGTGAGTATGTAGATAAAACCAGGTTTCATAGGACTTATTATTATTATTATTGTGTTCATCACTGCGAGGGCTTCATGTAAGGAAACGAAGTTTCATAAATGTACATAAGGAAGTTATCGACCTCGGCAAATACGAAGCATTCACAAACACCCTTATTTAAAAATAGAAATACGTGAGTAATCTGTAAGTTTATATCGTAATTTCACGAGATTGCTTCGTCCTACGTCCTCGCAATGACCACATTTTGTTGTACGTTTTTATTTAAAAAAGCTACATCCTTAACTTCAATTCAAACTTCAAAAATCACCAATCAACAATCATCAATAGTTAATCGTTAATCATCAATCATCATTCAATACCTCCTCCCAAAGCCCTCGCACCATCTCCCAATCAAACCCTTCCACCTTCCCCCGAGCTTCAACGACCATCCCCTCAGTTCGCAACACATCCCCAAAAAGCCCCTCCACAGCATCCACCATCGCCTTCTTATCATTGGGAGCCACCAAAACTCCATCAACAGTATGTTCTATCAAATACGGCATTCCGCCAACATTCGTAGACACCACAGGAATCCCCAGCGCCATAGCTTCAATAACACTGACTGGCATATTGTCAAAATTGGTGGTATTGATAAACACATTATAATCTTTAGAAAGCTCAACCCAGGCTGCTTTAGTAAGTTTCCCAGTAAACGTCACAGATACATTCAAATGATCAGCCAAGGCTTTAACTTTAGATAAACTGCCATTGGCATCTGGGCCAACCATACTCAAGACGGCATCATAACCGCGTTGCTTCAACTCATGCAAAACTTCAACGGCTAAAGATGGATTATAAATTTCAGAAAAGGAACGCACCCATAAAAGCTTGGGGGTGTCAAAGTTTTTTTTGTGGAATGGATAATTATCTATAATAATCGTGTTCGGAATATAAACGACATTCTCGTAACCAAATTCCTCATAAATAGTCTTTAAGTATAAAGACGGAGAGACATTCGCATAAGCATTTTTAAAAAGCCTTTTGGACAGTTTCGGAGAATTCCTTAAACGGTTTGGCAAATTGCCACCATGAAGAATCGGCACATACCGCAACTTCAACAGCCTACATAACCAACTGACCAAAACGGCATAATAAAAGTTCTGGGTACTGTAGGTGTCAATCAACACAAGATCCGTTTTTTTATGAGTTCTAAACGTTGTCCATAACATCTCCAATAACCGAAATACTTTATTGGTTTTGTTGGAAGTATAACGCACGGCATAGCCACTTTGTTCCAACAAAGGCCCCAACACAGCACTGTAAGTGGCGTTACTCTGCGAGTTTTGGAGATGGTTTCCGATGTAAAGCAGGTTTTTCATTTCTGACATTTAATAAGGCTAATCCATATATAAAAGCGGGTGCGGCAATGCGCATGGAGGAATGGTTAATTGTAACAAACCAAAAAGCCAAAAGCGCATAAAAATAATAATTCTGTCTATTATTAGCTCTCATATTTAGAGGTTTGAATATAAGGATGACCAAAATCATTACTCCAAAAATCCCATGCTCTGCCAAGGTGCGACTAATTTCATTATGGGAGGTTACCCCATGACCATCATCTTCAATACGCTGATCTTTAGCACGACTGGATCCTATGCCCCAAAAAGGACTATCAACAAACCCCTCTATCTCATTTATAAATAACTCGGTGCGCCCTGTAGTAATATCTTCCTTTTCAATCCCTGCTGCATTTTGATTGGCATAACGTTTCTCGGAAAGCCCACCTGATTGATTAGAACTTATTATCCATGCCGATGCCAACGCACCTACAAACAAAACAAAGACCCCTAATACTTGGGTTCGAGCCCTTGGTTTAGCTTGAACATAATACATGACCAAAAAAGCAGCAATACATATAACACCTGTAAGCACCCCTCCTCTGCTAAAGGTTACCACAGCACGATAGGAGATTATAACCAAAAGCACTGAATTTAACAACTTAAGACCTAATGTTGGAGAGTTCATAAATATCCTAACACCAATGATGAACATACCTAATCCCAAGGCACTTGAGACTTGATTAGATCCAAAACCACCAGCGGCCGCACGGTTCGATGCCGTACTTGTTAAGACATCTCTCAAATCAGGTGCATAAAAATAAATATAGGTCGTATGTGCGATGATAGGAAGTAACATATATAATAAAATATGCGACATCTGTTTAAATGTTACTTTTTTGTCATAACAAAACAAGGCCGACAAACCTAAACAGACTGGACCACTCAACACGAAAGCGATGTTTGTCCTAAAATTCGCATCAAAACTAAGGGTGGTGGAGGCAATAAAAATAGAGGGAATCAAAAACATCAGATAAATAAAATACGGGTAACCTTTACCAGAGACGCCTTGATAAAACATCCCCATCACTATAAAAAGAATGACCATATATTTTCCAGCCTCATAGGTAATAGCACCCTTGGTGGCTCTAAAAAACACCTCAGCACCAACAAAATAAGCACAGGCCTGCAGGACTTCTATAGTTTTCCTATTCCCTGGAACAGTAATGATCCGATAAAAGAAATATAAAAAGGCTATTAAAAAATAAAGCTTGGCAATATCCCGATTAAGAAATATTAAAAACCCTAAAGCCACATGGAAACCAACAGCACTGGCGTAAGTAATATTAGTTTTCAAACTAAAACAGTTGAGATATTAAATTAAAATGTGTTGCAAGTTACTATATAATTGCTAAATCCTTGGCACTAAAAACGCGAACGAAAAGCTTAAGAAAATATCTTTTTATAGTCGTCCATCGGAAACTTATAATGATAGCTTTTGCCCGAGAGGTAAACAAAAAAATGGATCATAAAAACGGGCACATAAGGTCTCGCCACTTTTAAATACCGATCATAAATAGTATTCCGATAATTGCAAATTAAAAAAGGAGTAATATCGACATTCAAATAGTTTTTATTCACATGTCCCTTATCTATAACCTTATCCTCAATAAAAGAACGATAGAGTACGGCTTGACCTGATCGGGATAATTGATACAACTCAACAACTGATAAGGGCACATCTTGTTCATTATAAAACAACACCCCCCATGATGGATCAATCAATAGCCATTTCCCCAATTCTGTTATATAGACCTCATTAAATGAATGTCCGCCATTGGCACGATTAAACGGTGCACTCGTCGTTCCCCATTCTCTGACCTGAATATCATTAATCACACAAAAATTATTAAATATTTGTGCCATATCACTACAAACACCTCCCTTTCCATAGAGCATAATCTCAAGCGCCTTATCCGAGGGCTCACTTAAACCAGGACCTACTTTGGTATGCTCATATAGCCAAGATACGAGGTGTTTTATTAGAGCTAAATCTGTCTCCGGGGTTCCGTTATGGAAAATCTCAGTATTAATATCATAAAAATTACGAGGAATTTCTTCTTTTTTATTAAGGATATTATAGGAAATGGAAGCAATAGCAGTCTCACTAGAGTTCTTGGACAATAACCGAAATCGGGTCATGTACAAAAAAGGATGTCGCTTTAAAGTCCAATGTAGTTTCTTAAGAAGCATTAACTAAATGACATAGAATTAGTTCACCTTAAAAATATCAATTTTTATTTAAACCATGGGGGCTTTTTAAAAAAATGACACCTTATAAAATATCTTTCAATAGGCGTTGATTATAGTAAGCGTAGCTAAACTGGTTAATAAATTCAGAAGAGGTCGCTATCATTTGAGAGTATGCAGGTGCTTTCAAAGCCAATAATTCTAGAATACAAGTCTTTAATGACGATGCTGTTAGATCCGTCATTAAAAAACCATTTTCAGCATTGCTTATATAATGACTTATAGAAGATATGTCCGACACAATAGGAATACAGCCATAATTCATGGCCTCTGCAATCACTTTAGGAAATCCTTCAGATGCGGAAGGCAATAGAACAGCATGTGATCTCCTATAAATTTGATGGACTTCATCCCTAGATAAATACCCATGAAAAACTATTGGCAAGGCCCTATCTTCAACCTGCTTTTCGTAGTCTGCCTTCCTGCCTCCTTCGCCAACTAAATGAATAACTCCAATTTTATCAAGTGATTCTGCATCTAAACTTGCTAAGGCATCAATAATTAAACCCACTCCTTTCGCGGCTTCCATACGTCCCACAAAACAAAATTCTAACGGAAATTGAAGCGTTTTAGAGGCGATAATGGATTGCCCTGCTTTAATTTCATTATCAGTCAAACAAGGATTCTCAAAACTAAAACACTGCTTTGGTTGATTTTCCCAAAACCCGTTAATGGTCACGGGATGGGATTGTTTTTCTAAAAGCCACTTTTGGAATCTGTAGGCCAAAGGCGCATCCTCTTGTTTCCAATTCCCGGCATATTTAAACCATCCCTTTTTTGAGTTGAACAGCATCAAATAAGGAATCACAAAAACACCAATCCCCGTTGGGGCTCTAAACTGAAAATAATCGGATGTTTTTAAAACCTTGCGAATCGTCATTACAATTTTAGGTGCCATAAATACGATCGCCATTTTATCACTTAAGGCTGTACCACCTACCGCAGGCAAAGCCACAAAACGAATCTTCTCTGATATATATGGCAAAGCACTTGAAGGCGCTACAGTATCATGCAGCATCGCCACATGGGTGATCGTATCAAAAACTTCCAATAAATGATTGATTTCAGTCACTGTCGACCCCAAACCCACTATGCTGCCATCAGCCAACATATAATGTTCGGTATGGGATATAATGGTTAAGCTTCTCATGACAAATGTAGGAGATACCGTTTGACAATTTGGTTCCAATCGTGTTGGGCGGCCCATGCTTTCGCCTGAGCTTTAAATTTATCCTGTTCGTTTAATAAAGTATTAAGGCTCGAGCCAAAAGCAGCCACATCCTGGACATCCACCAAAAATCCTGAAACGCCATCTTTAATCGCATCGGCAATCCCACAACCTTTGGAACCAATTGCAGGAATCCCCAAGGCATTGGCTTCTAAAATCGCAATGCCAAAACCTTCCACATCTCCAGTGCTACTCTCAACACTTAACATGACAAACACGTCCGTAGCCAATAATAGCGATTTTAAGTCTGCATCCGATACTGTCCCATGAAAGGTCACATGATTGTCAACACCTAACGCTTTAGCTTGTGCTATAAAATCGGGGGCTTCGGTCGGAATTCCGACACAATGATAGTGTGCATGGGGATAAACTTTTAATAATTCAGGTAATAGTTTGATGACCTCCAATTGTCCTTTTCTCGAACTCACACGACCTACTGTTGTTAATACGGGCGTCCCATTTAATTTTGTTTCAGATGATGTATTGACCTGCCATTCGCTCAAATCAATACCATTAGGAATGACCTGAATATCGCGTTCTAAATGCCCTACCAATCGCGAGGTATATCCTGATACGGCCACTAGAGTCTCAAAACGTTTAAGGGACAAATCAATCAGTTTTTTCAAAACAGCTACTCTTAAATTCACTTCGGAACCATGAATCACCGCCATTGTATTTCGCTTATAAAATAATGAACAGAAAGCCACATTCCAAAGCGAGAATTTCCCAGTGGCAATAACATGATCCGTTTGCTTCAACCCTCCAAATGTTTTTACAATCCGATTCAAATACATAAATAATCTAACACCTTTCAATTGAATCCGTTTTACCACAAATGGCAAAAACGCATCAAAAGCGATTTCTTCCGTATTATCAACATCCCGCTGATCAGCAATCACTGTAACGGCGTAGCCATTTTTAGTCAAATACAAAGCCAAATAATACGCATGATTCCCTATCCCTCCAGGTTGCGGCGGGAATTCGGAGGTCACTATGAGAATTTTTGGTTTGTTCAATGTGGGTTATTGTTTATTCTATATTAATATTTTTTATAAACTGGCGTCATTGCTTCTCACGCCGTCATTGCATCCCTAGCTGTCATTGCGAGAAGCGACGCAGGAGCGACGTGGCAATCTTTAAATTGGGGCGCCCAAACTGAGAGATTACTCACGCGTTATTATTTTTATAAAATGGATTTCGTGAATGCTCCGCATTTGTCACGTCGCTGCACTCCTCGCAATGACGCCGTTGTTGTTTGTTTTCACTTAATAAGCTGCTTTTTCCACTTCAGCATTCGTTATTCTTTATTCGCTATTTATATTTAATTCCAACACAAAAGCTCCTTCCCTTTTTTCAAGGGAAGGTAAATTTAAGCTCAGAAAAGAGCTTAAAGACGGAAGGGTTATTCAAACCCATCTCCGCGTCTCCGCGCCTCAGCGAGAAACCAACCCCTCACAGCCTCTCAATCATCTCTCCCTGACTCAACTTCTCACTAGCCAATCGCCATGATTTAAATACCTGAATCAAAACCACCGGCACCAGCAAGATACTCAACAACACCCCAAGCACCAACATCGGCTTATTCTTTTTAAACTGATAGGGTAAAATCGATATCGGAATGGTGCGCCATAATGCCCAACGTGCCGCTTGGTTGCCATAATATTTTCTAAAATAATACAACACGCTTGGAATCGGTCTAGGCGCAAAAAATGTGGAGGGCCTAAACGCATCCCAACTCCCCATTTCCCGTAAACCACCAGTGCCTGCTTTGACATCAATACAACTCGCCAACGGATTGGAAACACTGCGAATCCCTTCCAAATAAACACGGACTCCAAACTCCCCGTCACCCATACGTTGTTTTTCAAATTGCCGATCAAACAAGCCTACCTGCTCAAAAACAGATTTATAAAGTAGCGCATTCCCCGTTGCGAATTGCGATGCTAAGGCAAAAAACGATCGCTCTGTGGGGATGCTTTGTCCTTCGGGATAAAATACACCCGCCGAAACTTGGGCATCAAAAAAATCCAAGCACTTTAAATGTGTGGATAACCAATTAGGCTGAATGCGGACATCGTCTTCAGAAAGGGCAATCAATGCCCCTTTAGCTTCCTTAATAGCGGTATTTCGCGCCAACCACAAAGCTTTTTCTTCCTGACGGATCACACGAATATTCAAATCAAAATCTTTATAAAACTCCGGTTGAAATGGTTCAGATTGGTCGACTACTATAATTTCAATATGGGCATAATCCTGTTTTTCGAAATCCTCTAAAACATCTTTTAAGTAGTCATAGCGATTTAAGGTGGGAATGACAACGCTGACAAGAGGCTCTTTTGTTATTAATGCTGATTGATAAGATTCCCAATTAGGATTCGAAATAGGTTTTACATTCTCAGTTTGCCTACGAATAGGCGAGGTTTCCAACCATCCCCTAATTTCTCTAATAGGATTATGAAAAGTCACTAAACGAACAAACAACACATAAAACACCCAAGCTGGATGAAACTGCTTCCGAACAAAATGGTAATTATCTCGTACAGGAACGGGTTCAAAATGAGTGTAGGTATCTGCGTTGCCAATATAACCCGCTTGGACAGCCTGCCACGACAAATCGTAATCGCGTGCCAATTCAGAGGTATATCCTAAATCTACCTGTAATTGTTCTAAAACCAATTCTGGTAAAACCTCTACTTTAGGAAATACACTTATCCCTGCTTTCGTAAACAATCGAAAATAGTGTGTGGGCTGTAAATAGGTTAAAAAAGCGAAGGGCATAAAAGCTAAGGTGTTGTTTGATTTAAAATAACCGTTTTGACCTGATTATAAATGACCTCTTTTTCAAAGGTTTTTCCATACATCGTTTTAAAATAATCTGAAGTTTTACCAGCATTATTTAAATAGGGCTCTAATTTATCAATTAATTCTTGACGAGCATGTGGGTTAAAACTAAAGTCTTCTAGCGGAAATTTCTCACTGTCAATAAAATCCAAAGCACCAAAGGCATTAGAAACCAAAACAGGTGTCCCTAAAGCAATCGCTTCAATAAACACCAAACCAAAAGCCTCATGAAAACTAGGCAATACCACCACATCCATGGCTTCATAAAAAGCAGTCATCTTTTCAACATCCAATAACCCAAGAAAAACAACCTCTTGTTCAAGCTTTAAATCTCGAACCAATATTTCAAGTTGTTTTCTATACGGTCCATTGCCAGCAATATATAATCGAACCGATTGCTCATGACTTTGTTTCAATTGAAATACAGCCTCAATAACCAAAGCATGGTTTTTATCACTGACCAAACGCCCCGGGCAGCCAATATTGATAACCGCCTCATCCTTTGTTATCTGTAATTGATTAGTATGAGAGCGATAATTACCAATATTCGTCCAAAAAGGAATGCGTCTTATTTTTTCTTTGGAAACTTTATACACCGTATGCATTTCGTTTTGCAACACCGTTGAGTTTGCCAAAACCATATCTGCCATATTTAAAAACATGGTTTTATTCCATACTTTTAACAAGCTGGGTTTTGTATGCCCAAAAGCCGTATGAAACCAAGCAATATTGCGTTTAACACCTAATAATTTACCAAAAAGAATAGCGGGATTAATATAACTGAAGTTAGAAACCACCACATCGGGCTTGCTTTGTTTTATAATCTTATAAATAGCTTTATAATTATGGACAAACCCACGACGCTCCTCGCCATAAATAGCAACCCCGTTTTGTTCGAAATAGGCTTTTTTGTTTTTAAGATAAAAATTATCCACCTCAAAACCATCGGCACAAAGCTTTTCAGACAACTCCTGATAGAATTGCGATAGTAATCCACTGTTATAGGTATATAGGATGAGGATTTTCAAAAAGTTTTAAAATTGATGATTTATTAGATAACTCACATCAAATATAACACCCAAATTACACATGGCCAGCGATATGTAATAAATTCCAATGAGCAACCTACTTGTTTTTTATCGTGGACTAATGTAGATAAACTTTCCCACTCTAAGATGTTTATTATAATTTTACTTACTCATTACTTACAGCTTTTTTAGTATTTTAGTCTAAACAAATACTGGACAATACGATCCATTCATTCATGATGTTTAGACAATCTTGCAAGCATTTTTTAAAAAAATTTTGATAAAAAACTCGGCGATAATTATAAGGAGTAAAATTAAAAAAGATGCTATCCGCTAGAGATAAAATACATAGTTAAAATATTTATTTTTCTTAATTTTAATATATTGAACAACCTGCTATGGTAAAAAATGAGCATATAAAGGTTTGAGATAAGATTGCTATTGAGATAAGTTTCAAAGTTTTCACGATGTACTATATTGTTTTATAATCATTTTTAGATATTAATAGCAATTAGAGGCCTTAAGCTTATAATCAACTGAAAAAATAAAAGTAATTCAAAAAATTCAATCACCTATGAAGTGGAAAAAAGAAGTTCTTTAGATTGAGTAGTGTGTAAATACTAAATTTGATATATTTGAAAATTAATAACTATAAGAGAAATTGATAGTTAGTATGTTTAAATAAGATCTATCACCCTCATTCCGATTAAGTTTTAAATAGTTACATTAATACACAACATGATTTGAAGGAATTAGTATCTTAAAAATCTGAACGAAATAAATATGAGTCAAAAGTAAGTTCATGAAATTAATTCAATACAATTCCTCCAAATTCAAAGTGTATATCGATCCTGCTTGTGATATACTATATTCCTCATTTTATATACAGGGATTATACGAAATATTCGGGAAAAAAAACGTTAAATTCTCTTCACATAATTTTAAACAATTCCAACATAATAATCATTTTTTCGCATTTATACTGGAATGCAATCTAATTCAGTACAAGATGATTATTGATTTCACCGATGTTAATCGAATAAATGAAAAGGCATTACAATGGAGTGATATTTACGGAAAGGTTAATCTGGACTCTAGCGCAATTTCTTCAAATAAAGTTATTCCGATTGGTCCTAGCTTTGGAATAAAATTGTTCAGTTTAGTAGATACTTTTCGATACGCTCTCAGCAATCTATATAATTCAAAATCTCGGATTAAGAATAAACGTAGATTTCTTTCTGACTATAAAAGTCAATTTATAAGACCCAAATTATCCGATTATGAAAGTAAGAATTCTCAAGCTGACTACATATTCTTTATGAGTTCTTTATGGAAAAAAGAATTAATGACAAATAGATTTCGAGCAAATTTCATTGTGGCTTGCAAACAAAACAAAAATATTCGATTCGAAGGTGGATTTGCACCAAGATCTTTTAATGACATGGAAGATTATTCTGATATTACCACCAAGAACAGAATTCCTATGAAAGAGTACATACAAAAAATGAAATCCTCAATGATTGCTTTTAACACTCCTGCTGTTCGGGATTGTCATGGATGGAAATTAGCAGAATACTTAATTTTAGGTAAGGCAATAATATCCACAGATCTTTCAAGATTGCTACCAACACCTTTAATTGACAAATATCATTTAGTATTTAGTGATGGGTCTATAAGTGATTTGGACAAAAAAATTAAGGAAATCATATGCGATAAAGATTTCCACAATAAGCTTGAAAATAATGCTAAAGAATATTTTGAGAATCAATTGGCACCAAGTAAAGTTATTAGTCGAATGATGGAAACCCTAAACATATACCCGCCTGAAAAGTGAGTTTAAAATAGCAAACTCAAAATGAATGAATAAAATTAAGATAGGATTTTTATAGTTTAATCTACTTTCGTTAAGTTCACTTCTGCCATCTTTGCAATCCAACTCTTACATCCATGCCATAATAATTACCCGTATTGAGATATTGAATCATGGGAATACCGCCTCTTAAAGTACCGCAACCAATACCCATCAGTTTATCCGTTTTTTGTAGTCCTTGATCTAACAGAAATTGGAATTGGAATTTGCGTGTATATTTCCACACATTAGGCGCTCCAACAAGGGAATGTCCTCTTTCTTGTTTAGTTTTTACGATTTTCTTCACCGTTTCCCTAACTCCTGAATATATTTTTTTAAGCATATTTTATTTAATTATGATTTGAAAAACGGTGGTAATCTACATCATTTTATGTCTAACTATAATAAGTCAAAGCAATTATATACTTGGCACACTGGCGTTAAATCGTACAACCCCCTAAACCACAACGATTAATTATATTTTTTTCATGAATTTGACTATTCCAATTGACCCATTCAATCTAAAACTTTTATAAATCATCAAGATTATTCTCTAAATAAAAATCCACGAATTCTTCTCCCTGTTTCACGAGATTAAAATCTTGACCTATTCTTTCTACTGCATTTTCAGCCATGCTCGATTTTTGACCGCTTGGTAAATATAATAGTTTTTCAATAGCGCTTGCTAATTCTCTAGGCTTTCTCTTAGGAACCACAAAACCAGTGACATTAGGTATCACATTCTCCGACAGCCCTTCCGCATCACTCACCAAACATAATAAGCCCATAGCCTGCGCCTCCAAAACAGCATTACAAAAACCTTCCTGCACACTGTACTGAATATAGACATGAGATTTCTCTAATTGCTGCTTGACATCGGCATGCTCAAGTTTTCCTAAAAAAAACACCTCAGCTTCCAGCCCTAACTGATAACGAGCAAATTTCAACGCCTCTTCTTCAGGCCCTGTTCCGATGATCCGATATTCAAAAGAAACACCTGCTTGCTTTAATAAAGCCAAGGCCTCCATGGTATAATCCAAGCCTTTTTTCCAATGCAATCTGGCGACGGTTACTATTTGAATAGGGGTTTCAAATACGCTTTGATTGGATACAGAGAAGTATTGGGCGTCAATAGCTGGAGTAATTTTAACTATGGGTGCTTGATCTTTGAATCCATTTTTATAGACCAATTCGGTAATATCATCTGAAATCACATGAATTTTAGAAACCTTATTCCAAAGTCTGTCATAACAATCGGGATGTTTTACAGGATACACACCAATATCAAAGCCCCTAAAACTTACGGCCATTTTAGCATTTTTTGCTCCTGCCAGGTTCTCACACCCCAAAGCCAAGGTTCCAAAACCAAAATGCAACCAATCCAAATTATGTTTAAAAACTGGTGCATGCGTGTAGAGTCTCTTTAGGATATTAAGCCAGGTTAGACCATCCTTACGTTCCAAATGTATAAACCTCAATACCGTTTTTAAATAAGGCACCAATCCAATATAAATCCAAATAAGCCTCAATATCTGTTTGAAAACGTTTTTAGAGGGCTTAGGCAACAAAACCACCGAACACAAATCAAAATTCTGAGTATTCGCACTACAAAACAAAACCACGGCATTCCCGGCCTCCATCAAACCTTTTATTTTAGACCTAAAAAAAGTCTCGGAATACCCCGGTGCAACAGAAAGCACGAGCCCGATGCGCTGGGGATGTTGTTTAGGATTTGTCATATTTCCTTGTTTTCGTCATTGCAAGGAAGGAACGACCGCGGCAATCTGTAAGTTATTATGTTCTAACTCCATGAGATTGCCACGTCGCTGCACTCCTCGCAAAGAATTCTTTTAACGTTTACTCACGCAATATCTAATTTAAAAACAATACTAAAAATTCCTTCCCTTCTACATTGAGCTTGTCGAAAAAAAGAGAAGCTGGATTTGATTTCATAAAAGAAATTAAAGACCTGCCTGCCGGACAGGCAAGCAGAAGAGTTCTTCAACTTGAACTTCATCATTCGTTATTCAGCATTCGTTATTCGTTATTCGTTATTCATTACTCACTCCTCTCAACTCTATTTTCTATCCTCTATATTCGAACCTACAACCTCATCCCTCATTTATCAGCCGTAGCTTTAGCGAAGGAGGAAAACTACTTCCCCCTACCCACTACCCTCTCATAAACCTCCATCATCCCCGCCACCATCGTCTCCTCCGACTGATTCCTCTCCACAAACTCCCGAGCCTTAAAAGTAATTCCCCGATAATCTTCCAATGACAATTGGGACACCTCAACTAAAGCCATAGCCATAGCTTGTGCATCCCGAACCGGCACTAAAAACCCAGTTTGGTTTGGAAAAACAACTTCTGCCATCCCGCCACAATCGGTACTAACTACTAAAGTCCCTAACGCCATAGCTTCTAACACTACATTGGCAATCCCTTCCTCTACACTAGGTAATAATAATACATCCGCTTGTTGTATAAATTCCTTGACCCTATTGAAAGGCATAGCCTCTATAAAACTCACCTCTTTTTCTAATCCTAATTGCGCACGCTGAAACAGCAAAGCTTCATTTTCTACCACTCCAATGATATGATACTGGAATGGAACCCCCTGTTGTTTTAGGATGAACATGGCATCTAAAGCCGAGCGGTAATTCTTTTTCCAATGGTCTCTTCCTACGGATACAATATTTAAAGGCGTGTTTGAATCAAACTCCTTGAGTTTAAATGCGAAGTCCTCCAAATTTAATCCACTTTTTATAACTCGAATAGCCGCCCTATTCGCACCATACTTACCAGCTTCAAGAGCAATGGCTTCCGACACGGCATGAAACCCATTCACTTTAGGGAAGTTTCTATGATACATACCTGCCAGCTTAGAATCGGCAATCGGCGAATAATTAATATGCGCCCCACGTAAACTCAATACCAATTTCATTCCAAAATCCTGTACCCACATCCAATCGTCCAGTCCTTTTGCCCATTGTATATGGAACACATCGGGTTGATACCACAACACGGGATAATATTTCACTTTGGTGTATAAATCGGTAGTTTGCTGTTGTTTTAAATAGGTCTCTAAACGTTTTTTTTCTGCTCGTTTAAATAAAGTCAATAACACGGTAAATCGAAATAAACACCAAAACTTAGAGAATCGCGTTGGTCTGTACCCAACAACTTTAACCCGAGGGTTATATTTAGGTTGCTTATGTAGAGCTCCAAAAAGAATAACCTCCGCTCCAGTATCAGCAACGCTTGTAATAAGACGTTCAATAAACGTAGTACTTGGGATTTCTCCGGAATAGATAGCGATACGTAATGGTTTTTTCAAAGTTTCAATTTTAGTGCTCTCGAAATCAAACATTCATTAAAAGTATGGAAGAAGATGTATTATTTATCAGTTACTAGTTCCTTATATAATACTTGGTGTCGACATATAAAGTCTTCTATTGAAAAAACATCTACAACCCGTTCTCTCATTAGTTTTTCTATAGTGTTCCGTTCCGCCTCTGGCATATTGATTATCATTTTTAATTTTGTTCCCAATTCTGAGATACCATCTGCTTGAAACATAAAATCTGGAAACACTTTCAAAATATCTCGAACACCTGAAATATCAGACCCTAAAACAATCCGCTCCATAGACATGGCTTCTAATGGTGCATTTGGAATCCCTTCCCGACGTCCCTCATCCTTCGTTGGTATCACGAATAAATCTGACAAGGCCAAATAAGGTCTAACATCCAATTGTTTTCCTATAAACTGTATATGATTCTCATTCCCATAACGAAATTTTAAATCTCGCGCATAGCTACCAGAATCATCACCAACTATAAGGACTTTCACTTTTGGATTCTCCAGCCCTTTTACAGCTTCTATTAAAGTCTCAATGCCTTTTACCTGAACCAAGTTAGCTACCGAAATAATCACGAAATCGTCAGGTAATAACCCCAATTGCTTTTGCAAGGTATCCGAAGGTAACATGGGCTTGTAGCGCTTAACATCGATAGCTAATGGAAACTTTTCTACTTTGTGTAACATCCTGGAGAAATAGGCGGTAATCATATCTTCATTAACCACAATAATTTTCGAGCTTAATTTTGAGCGCAACTTCCAATTGCGACTTCCCCAACCCATAGCTTTTTTGGTATATACATAAGGGATTCCTGCTAATTTTGCAGCCAAAGGTTCAGTGAAATCCGAACTCCAATGCCAAGAATGAATAACATCAAATTGATGCGTTTTAAAAAAATTGCGAATTCTTAAAACCCGCGATAAAAAGCCTAATCGTGGTTTATAGTCAGTCGTAAAAGGAAATATGTGGATTTTGGCACCTAAAGCTTCTACCTCCTCGTAAAAAGCCCCCTTATCATGAAAACAACAAATTTCAGGTTCAAAAATGGTTTTATCCAAACCCTTCACCAAATCATAAACTGATTTCCCACTCCCAGCCGTATTAAAGTTGGGAATGGTATATAAAATTCTAATGCGTTTATGTCCCATCTATGCGGTTTAATATCTTTAATGCATTTCCCACATTAAAGTGCTTTAGTTTGATCGCCATAAATTGATGACTCTTAAAAATTGACATGATTCTGTTGATGCCACAAAGACAACGTCAATAACATACTTACAGCATGTGAACTTGTAATAGCATCGCCATGTTTAAAATCTTCATAAAAACCCTTAATGAGATCATTTGGGATCCATTGATTAAAATGTCTATCAAACAAATATCGCTCTAACTGCTTCGCATTATCATTACCAACAAACTGCAATTCCCAATTGCGTTGAATATAAGGGTTTCCCAAAAACCCTTGCTTTACACGCTTTAACTTGTTGAAAATACGATACGGCAAATTATAAGGTGGCCTATTATAATGATAATTATTGAGGTTAAAAGGCTTTTGTTCTTGCCAAGTGATATTTGCTAAGGCGGTATCTTGTTTTAAATGGGCAATTTGAATACGCCTATCTGCTAAATAAGCTTCTGGTACGGTACAAATAAACTCACACATACGGTCATCATAAAAGGGCATAGTGATGGGATGTGCCGCCTCAAAAATACACAAATTGGTTGTCGTCCATCTATGAGCCCACTGACTGGTTTTAAACGCTCTAACTTTGGCACTTAAATCATTTATTTTGATAGTGTCTAAACCTGAACCAATACGCGCTCTCAAATAAGTCTTAAAATCGCCTTCAAGCTCCCAATGCTCCCACAGTTTTTCTGCGAGTTTCAAACCTTTGGGTTTGACCATCTTTTTTAATAAAAAAGGAATTACCTCAAGTTCTTGCATCCCTTCCGGCACTCCTCTATCAAAAAACACATCCCCCCAATGTCCTAATGAAAAAACGCCTTCCATCTGTTTCAATTCTGGCAAAATAGCCATTTGTCGTGGATGTGTGAACTCTGAATAACCATCGAGTAGCTGCGACATATCTATTATGGAATCCCACAAGTAGCCGTTTGGAATGATAAAAGCCTGAAAATCAAAATTACAAACAGCGGCAATCTTTTCAGCTATCTGATGCTCGGCAAACCCATTCTGAAACGAATAACTAAAACCCTGCACGGTATTAGGTAAATCTTTAAATATAAGAGCTTGACTTCGGCTATCTAACCCTCCAGAAAGAGGTAATATAACCCGCGAATTACCCACTTGTTCCTTACTTATCTTCGTAAGTAAAGCAATATATTCCTCTAGTGCTGTCTCAAAGCTTATATCTCTCGGAGTGTAATGCCATTGAAATGTAGGTGTACTTTTTATAAGATATCCATTGGCGTCCAATTCATGCATATGAGCAGGTGCTAAGCACACCAAATCACGCCAATAGCTATCATCATCCATAAAAAAACCTGTAGCAACGAAAATGCAAATAGCCTCTAAATTGAGCGTGTGCTTAGTTTCTGGTTTCTTAGCAAACTGCAGCTTACTAGGTATAATTGGGGTTGTGATCGTCATAGTGCTATTTAGGGACTAATATAATAAAACATCATGCAATCATATAGGTTAATTGACAAACACTTAAGTTCTAATATCAATAATATCAAGTTCTCCTTGGGTTTAAAAACACAGAAATTAACACGCGAAAACATATCAATGGTAATCAATCTAAAGTTATATTTTTGAAATTACACTTCTATTGATATGATTTAATCTCCTAAAACAACAGTTGGATCTCTATAGTTTATTTTTATTTTCACCTTAATTCTACCCAATCCTCAAAAGAAAATAGATTTAAGTGTTCTTTTCTAAATTCATTTAAAACTGAAAACTCATAAAATCCATTTTGGACTTCATCTTTAATGTTATTAAAAAAGGGATACTGTTTTTTAGAGATCAAACCCACACCCCAATCACTATCAAAACAAATTGAAAATAGATCCTTATGGTGTCTAAATTTGTAAAATGCTTTCCAGGTAGTTCCATTCCAGAAATTCCTAGCAGGAGAATACATGAAATCATATTGCTCTCTTTGGTGAAATTCAGAAGGAGGATTGCAGTCATGCAAAATTATGATACCATTTTCATTTAAAATTTCAAGACTATTCAATATATCCTTTTCAACTTGATTCGAAACATGTAGCCCATCAATAAAAATCACATCAAATTTAATATGAGATTTAATACTCAATTTATCACGCTTTAGGTTTTCAAAAAAAACATCCGAAGTCATTTTAAAATCTACAGGATTATCCTCAAACTCAATCCCTGGATCTACAGAAAACTTGTTTTTGCACTGGATTCTGTCAAAGTTTTTCGTGGGGTTCCTCACGCCTATTTCTAAATAATTTTGAGCGTTTATAAAAGATATGAGATGGTTTATGATGAAAGTCCGTCTTGGAGTTTTTAAGTTTTCAAGGACAGATAATTCTGCGGTTTTCTTAAAATACTCATCAGATTTTATATGTTTTCCTATACGGTAATTATTGAGCAAATCCACAACATATTGCTTTAAAAACATCATATTCTCAGTTAAAATAAATTTATAGCTTTTGCAAAATTCTTTTCTTAATGTCAGCAATATAACGCTTTTCAAGAGGGTTATTAATAAAATGAAGTAACCAAACCATAATATAAGAGATTCCAGATTTTGAGCTAATCTCTAGCAAATATTGACTTCTCAAAGCATAGTTATAATCTTCTTTCTTAATTATTTCTGGATACTCATAGGCAAACGATCGAAGTAATTCTCTGGTTGCTTTGTATTGTTTCTTTTTATTAGACGTCACTGAATTTCTTTCAGGGCGACGATCCAAACCGACTAGTACTTGATTTAGCCCATGAATGTTAGAAAGAAGTGAAAATCGTAAAATATAGGTCCAATCCACACTAATGCTAGGGTAATGTTGTGTAAAGTACAACCCATTATCAAAATGAACACTTTTCCGAAACATCATACAGCTATTCACAACTTTTATATGGTGTTTATAGTTCAACATAAACATCTCAACTCCCTTAGGATATTGTTTTCCATGAACTAAAATACCTGGAAATTGACCATTTACATGTGTGCCATTCATAAATTCAGCTATTCCTGAAACTAATCCTATGGATTGGTCTTTATTTAACAATTCAACTTGTAATTGTAATCGCTCAGGATAATAATAATCATCCTGTTCAGCGACAGCTATATAATCCCCTTTAGCTTGGTAAATTAAACGGTTCATGGTTGGCCCCAATCCTCTATTGTTTTTATTCTTAAGAATAGTGAGGCTTTTAAATTGTAAGGTATATTGTTTTAAAATATACTCAGAATCGTCGGTTGTACCATCAATACAGGCAATAACTTCAAAATCATTATAGGTTTGTGCCAGCAAACTATCCAAGGTATTTGAAAGCGTTTTTGCACCATTGTAAATAGGCAATATGACAGAAACTTGAATCATTGGTGTATGTTAATAGGTTCTTCTTTCAAATCACAAAAGTCTTTAATACTACTATCTGAATCAAAATTAGGAAAGGAATGAAAATCACGTAATTTACATTTTATTTGTCTCATTTTTTATTTTCACGAATCAATCATCTGTCTTCGACAATCCGCCCTAAATACTATCGATCTTATTTAAAAAAATATCGGTTTGTTTTTATGAATAACGAATTGGAAATTAGGTGGTATTGATGAAAAATCAACAGGGTAATCCCCAAAACATATTCATAGGTATTAATATATTTTTCCTTATAAAACAGTTTTAGGCTCTCCTTTACATAAACAACATCCTTTCTGTTTTTGCAACGATGCAATCCCTTTACACAAGCATAGTAGTAGGACTTGATCAAGGAGTGTCTATACGCACTCAATGTGTAATCACTTTTAATCTTTAAAATCAAATAATTAACTGAGGTACAAGACTTTCTTACAATATCAGCTTTTGAACGTATGGGTTTTGTACAATAAAAAAAATCAACCTCATTATCAATGATTTTATAGTTTTCACCAACAAACAAAGCTCTAATCGAAAGTTCTACATCTTGTAAGCGTTGCAAATTTGGATCAAATTTCCCAATCTTTATAAAAAACTTTTTCTTCCACAAAGTTGCAGTAATTGGCCAAATAAATTTAGCATTTAAAAAGCAATCCAAATAGTCTTCATTTAATCGAGGCCTAATCTCCTGGGTGCCATTCCTATCAATAACCGCAGTGTTCTTGAACACTACAAACTCATTAAACTCGATGTGCCTACTTAATACAAAATCTTGAGAAATAAAATCGTCAGCATCCAAAAAAACCAAGTTCTCAAACAATGCTTCTTCGGAACCTCTATTTCTACATACAGAAGCATTAGATTTTTGTGCATTATGAAAAAATCGAATTCTATTATCATCAGTCGCTGTTATCCATTTGTCAATATTTAAAAGCACCGCTCTATCTGAAAAATCATCCACAACAACCCATTCCCAATCATTATAGGTCTGCCCAATTAAGCAACCATAAAGTCGTTGCAATCCTTCAAAATCATTGTAATGTGGGGTAATAACACTTAAACTCATGTGTGTTTCCTTATGCAGATTTTAATTATAATCATATCTGTTATTGTAACCCGATACCGAATTTCAAATATATACGTTTTATTGAATTTAACAATAACCCTCTAAGGCTTTTAAGTACAAGGATAAGTCTAAAATAGAGCAATTTAAAAACTTCTAGCCGTTAGCGTCGGCAGTTCAACTGATTTTCATTAAAACAATAAACTGAACTACTAAACGAAACGAAGTCTTAAAGCCCTGCATCAACTCCTTGCGAATTCTAAAACTTAATCCATTAAGACCTACCTCTCCATACTTGCTAAATGGAGCCCCAAAACAAACGGTTAAAGCGATAGTATTTAATAAGTCTTTTTAATACCATAACGTCTATAGATTGACTATTATATATAGACTCTTGGCTAAGCTCAAGCAATCTACTACTCGTATTTTTATACAATAACTTGTTATTTGTAACTTCTGTCATTTCCTCTCCATCTTCTATGCCTTGAAGTGCTATTTTAAAATCGGTATCACGATCTGAACGAAACTTTTGTTTTAATTGGTCTAAATCCTGTTCTGATCTTTTAGACCGCACAAGAAACTTATAATAGATATCATCAGGCTTCTGAAAAAAATCATGAATTCCTGCTACATATAATGAGATTCCATTTCGCCAAGCATGTCCTTCTTCTTCCATTTTCTGTTTTGTATATGATTCCGGTCGTAATTGTAAATTATGAGCGGGAACGAATGGTATAGCCTTTTCCAAAAATGCCGTTCTATAAATATGCAGCCCTCTAAATTTTGGTTGTTCGTAGAACCTGTCCCATAAACGCAATCCAAACCCTAGGTCTGTATCCTCAAGTTTCTCTACAAGTTTTTTAATTTTATTGATGGCATCTCGTCTTAAAAGAATATCGGCATCAATAAAAACAGTAAAGTCTTTTCCTTCTTGTATACCAAGCTCAAATCCTCGTTTCAATTTGTCTTCAAAACATTCCTCTTTATCTATCAGATGCAGGCAGTCTGCGGATGTTAGTTGCCTTGTCAATTGATTAAACAAAATTTGAGTTGTAGATTCCCCTGTCGCCCTTACTATAATCGCTAGTGATTTATTAATACATCTATCCATCGTAAACTTTTGTGATTGCAGTTTAATTATTTTTTTAAATTAAAAAGTATTTAATTGCCATAATTACTGAAATAGTGAATTTATTGAATAACCTTTTTAAAATAATTTACTTTTGATTTTGACTATATTACAGGATTAAACAATTAACCTTTTAAAGCGTCATGAAAAGAGTTGATTATTATAAAAATATAGATTGACGATTTGATAAAGAGATTCACATAAAGCCCTTCATATAAATTTATTTGCCACAATTATAATTATATCTTACATGAAATTTGACCACGTATATGATAAAGTCAAAGATGTACCATACATCTCAAAAAACAATGCAAAATCGTTATTCGATTTTATTATAAAAAATAAACCAACTCATATTCTCGAACTTGGTATTGCTCATGGCACCGCCAGTTGTTATATTGCTGCGGCACTTGAAGAAATAGGAAGAGGAGGAACCCTTACCTGTGTCGATTTGATTGATATGAAGGATGTTTTTAAACCCTCCATTGAAGAACAGTTAGATAGTTTAGGCTTAAGTAAAAACGTAGAAATACATCGCATGAAATCAGGCTATAACTGGTTCTTGCACGACGATATTAAGGAAAGTTCAAAAAACTCTGATAATATCTGTAAACCTAAATATGATTTGATCATCATTGATGGCCCAAAAAACTGGACCATTGATAGTAGTTCATTTTTTCTTTGTGACAAATTGCTCAACGAAAATGGATGGATCATTTGGGATGACTATAAGTGGACCTATTCTAGGGCAGACCTAAGAAAAGAAGCCACCGATGGCATCACGCACAGAAGTCTTTCTGATGACGAACTAAATACCCCACACATCAAAGCGGTTTTCGAATTGCTGGTTATGCAACATCCAGATTATAAGAATTTCATTATTCAAGAAGATTCAGATTGGGTGTGGGCACAAAAAACCAGAAATTCAGCTTCTAAGAAGATTACTTACGCCCATTCGCACTCAATTCAATATTACGTCATTCAAAAATTTAGAAAAGCGTTTAAAAAACTCACAGGGCACTAATTGTTTAAACTATATAAAGGATGTCAGCCGACAGCCATTTTATAAAATAATTTTCACCAACGAATAATATCCGAAAAAAAATCATTCTTTCCTTTTTAATTTTAGCTTTATAGCACCTAAAACCACTAACACGACCAAATGCTATTTAATTCCATAGACTTTGCAATTTTCTTGCCTATTGTGTTTTCGTTATATTGGTTTGCCACCAATAAGAATCTAAAACTTCAAAATCTATTGATAGTCATCGCCAGTTATGTTTTTTATGGCTGGTGGGATTGTCGTTTTCTTTCTTTGATTGTATTTAGCACGCTTGTAGATTATACAATTGGCTACTATTTGGGCAAAGAAAATAACGCATCCAAAAGGAAACTATTATTATGGACTAGCATTTTGGTCAATCTCGGGTTTTTAGGATTTTTTAAATATTATAATTTCTTTTTAGATAACTTTATTTCAGCCTTTTCATTATTTGGGACCGAAATTAGTGTGCGTTCCTTAAACATTATTTTACCAGTAGGGATTAGTTTTTATACCTTTCAAACCTTAAGTTATTCTATAGACGTTTATCGCTACAAATTAGAACCAACCAAAGATTTTATCGCCTTTTCTGCATTTGTGAGCTTCTTTCCTCAACTAGTTGCTGGTCCCATCGAGCGTGCCACCAATTTATTGCCTCAATTTTATAAAAAAAGAAACTTTAAGTATAGTAATGCTGTAGATGGTTTACGCCAGATCCTTTGGGGGCTATTTAAAAAAATGGTCATCGCCGATAATTGTGCGGTTGTTGTGAATACCATATTCGACAACCATCAAGACTATTCAGGGAGTACTCTTGTATTGGGTGCGGTATTTTTTGCCTTTCAGATTTATGGCGATTTCTCTGGGTATTCTGACATTGCCATTGGAACAGCCAGGCTCTTTGGATTTAACCTCATGCAAAACTTTGCTTTCCCTTACTTTTCTAGAGATATTGCCGAGTTTTGGCGCAGGTGGCACATCTCCCTTTCTACGTGGTTTAGGGATTATCTGTACATCCCTTTAGGAGGCAGTCGTGGCACCAAAAGCAAAGTGATACGAAATGTGTTCATCATATTTATAGTCAGCGGCTTTTGGCATGGTGCCAACTGGACGTTTATTGTTTGGGGTGCCTTGAATGCAATTTACTTTTTACCGCTCTTATTGACCAATAAAAACAGGCATCATTTAGAAGTCGTTGCCCAAGACAGATGTTTACCGTCTTTAAAATCATTTTTAAATATTATCCTGACTTTTGGCTTAACCACGTTGGCATGGATATTTTTTAGGTCTGAAAACATCAATCATGCATTTTTATTCATTGAAGGCATTTTCAATAGGTCCCTTTTCTCCATCCCAGAAATAAGGCCAACAAACATACTAGTGCTTTTGGTTTTATTTATTACGTTAGAATGGGCTGGCAGACGTAACTTATACGCCATTGAAAGATTAGGCTTTAAATGGAAACGTCCCATTAGACTTGCTTTTTATTATGGGTTAATTATTATCATATTTTGGTTTAGCAGAAACGAACAAACATTTATCTATTTTCAATTTTAACTATGTTTTCATTTTTAAAAAAAATCTTATTTTTTAGCTTACCCATACTGCTTATTTCATACCCTCTAGATTTATATATTTCTGATTGCTTGAAAACATCGAAGATAATCAATAGTGAGCTGGATGGTGAATTTGAGGTTTGGAATGATATCTATGACGGCAATTTAAAAGCCAATATGCTAATTACCGGTTCATCTAGGGCTTGGGTGAACATCAGTCCAAAAATTTTAGAGGATTCACTAAATACGAACGTCTACAATTTAGGTTTAAATGGTCATAATTTTTGGTTAGAATATATGAGACATTTAGAATATTTAAAATACAACACTAAACCAAAGCAAATAATATTGGCTGTCGATTTTGGAAGCCTGAATAAAAGAGATAATTTATACCGATATGAGCAGTTTCTACCATATATGCTATGGAATAAGAATATAAAACATTTTACAGAGTCTTACGAAGGCTTTCGGTTTTATGATTATGATATTCCCTTGATAAGGTATATTGGAAAATCACGAGTAATAAGGAAATCTTTAAAATCATACTCCCACAATGATATAAATTTACCAGTCAGAGTACAGGGCTATACGGCACGAAATTTAAAATGGTCAAGCAATATTAATCCAAATGAAATAAAGGAAAGAATTAGAAATGCTAATAAGAAATCAGACCCTGCTTCAGTCAAATTATTTGATGCATTTCTGCTGGAATGTCAGCAAAGCGACATATCAGTGACTTTAGTTTACACTCCAGAATATAATGGAGGACAAGAGTTTATAAAAAGCAGAGAATCATCAATCAAGATATTCAAATCTTTTGCTCAAAAATATCATATTCCATTTTTAGACTATTCTCAAAACAGTATAAGCTATAATAAAGACAATTTTTATAACGTAACCCATTTAAATAAAACAGGTTCAGAAATATTCTCTAAGTTACTAGCTCACGATCTGCTTAAAATTGAAGAAGAAAAGAATATGATTAATCACTCCAATAAAACACCTTAATTACTAAGTTTAAAATATTATAAATGTCTTTTAGATTCTCCAATTATGTAAAATTAAAAAGCCACAACATTCAATTTTAATGCATGAAACTTTTTATTAAGAAATCTTTTTATTTTTTCGCATTACTATACTCCAGCGTATTGGTGCTCACACTAATAAGCAACTATATAATCAATAGAGGTGCGTATTTTAAGCTATCACCAGATATCAACAAAATAATTATCGGGAACTCACAACCACAAGGTAACTTTAATGATTCTTTGATTTCAAATTTCAAAAATTTAGCAAGAGCCTGAGAATCCTATTTTTATGGGTATCAGAAATTGAATCAGGTCCTAAAACAAAACTCACAAATCCAAACCGTTTACATCGAGTTTAACCCAACCACTATTCTGATTAGAGAGGACGATAAAATTTGGGAAGACCGTTTTATAAAGCATCAAGCACCTAACAATCTTGCGTTTTTCGATCTCACCGAACATAAATTATTGGCTATTAAAAACACCATTGGTTATCAGCAGTCAATTCTGAAAGGTCTCAAAACAAATCTAAAACGAAATGACACTGAACCATTATAATTTTATTGATTCTATTGAAGGATACCGTTATAATGATTGGAGTCATACAGAAGTTATTTTAGATACACTTACTTATGATTACAAAGCACAATATAAACCTGAGCAGAAAAAAAACATCGAATTATGACATTTTATATCTTAAAAAGATGATCGAATTGTGTAAAAAAAACAACGTCAAAGTAGTCTTTGTAAGAAGTCCGTATCATGAAAAATTCATTGGTCGGAAATATGAAAGTCTATTTCAAATGTATAGAAAAGAGAATTTTGAAAATATTGATTTTTTGGATTGCAAAGATTTTGAGATTGAAAATTTTGAATTTGCAGACTTACAACATCTGAATTATAAAGGTGCCAACAAATTTTCTATATGGTTTGAAAAACTTATAAACCAATGATATAGCCTTTAAAATTTCATTTACGGTTTGTTCTTATATATTCCGTCAATTTTTCTGCAACCAGCTCTATCCCTCTACCATTCCAATGAGTATCGTCAAGATGGTATATAATATCAGAATTTGATTTTCGAAAATTATTAAATAATCCCAAAGTATTGACAGTTCCTATTTTATTTTCTATAAGTACTGAATCTAGCTTTATTAAATAATCAGGCTGCGCTTCTAAGGCAATTTCATCAAAATAAACTGTTTCCTTATTAGGTAGAGGTAAAAATATAAAATCGACTCCTATTGAATCGCAATATTCTTTATAAGATTGAATAGTTTTAGCGATATCTGAAATTTTATCATAATGATATTTTTGTTTTTTTCCGTTAAGAAAAAACATCCGTGAATCCATCTCTCCCTTTATTCCTTTCCCTTGTTTCCCACTAACTCTAGCTTTTAAATATTCTAAGGAATACAATCGCTCCACTTTATCTTTAAAAACCGTAAATGTTGACACATTTTCTGCAAACCTTTCTTCGGTCGAAATATTTATCGTTTTTGGATTACTTCTTTCAACTAATGCGTAAATAACAATTTTAGGCTTCTTAATTATACCTTGATTTAATAATTCAATAAAATCTACGAATTCCGCCGGAGCAATATTATATACGTGTTTATCTAATTTTTCTTTTAGTGAATTTGTCATAGTCGAATCTTGTGGGATACTTGAACCTACAACAAATGAATCACCTATCAACAGAATATCAGCTTCTTTAATAAATATATTATTCCTATAACCTAACTCATCCGTAATCCACAATTCATCCTTTTTAATAGCAAACTGGGTACGGTAACACAAATCGCCAACCGATTGAATATCCAATATTTGATTAGGATAAAAAAACATATTTTTATTAGACTGGAAAAGCAATGCCTCCCATGGTCTGTAAGAGAAGGCATCAACAGACAAAAAGATATCCCCAGATAACAGACCTATTAAGGGAAGTATAAATATAATGTATTTGGAAATAAACTTTTTCATTGAAAATTAAATTCACAAGGAGACAACAATGTTTAATTAAACTTATTCTTTAACAACTTCATAAAAGTGATACTAATTTTTTTAAAATTATCAGACCATCTAATCAAACTAACATATAATTTAAAAAATAACAAAAATTCCTTTTTATTATAACGTCGTTTAGACAATCGCCATAATATAAAACTTAAGAAATCTACTTTTCTTTTGCTAGTAGCCATGACATGATATACAATTTCAGATTTTGAAATTAATATCAAACTTTTAAACATTTCTATATTAGAGCGCGGAATTCCTAGAGCCTCATTTTTATTTACAACACACAAAGGTTCTGAAATGCAATAAATCTTTGGGTAAGGCAATAAACTTAGAATATCATGTACATAATCTTCATGATCTCTAAAGCCATACCAATTCAAACTTAAACTAATATCGCTTCGCCATAAAGCAGCACCTGTAGCCCAATTTTTTTTCATTTTAAAAAATAAATCATAAAAATCGTATATTCCCTCATCCAAAGTCAATCGTTTAGAAGAAGATCCATTGGCTTTATTTAAAAGTGAGTTTGTGAAAACTATGGAAACAGTTTTATCTTTTTCAAGTACCGAAACAGTTTTCTCTAAAAATGTAGGCTTCCATAAATCATCTGAATCAAGATAAGCAACATACGTACCTTTGGCCAAACCTCGACCAACCGATCGGGCTTTTCCTGGTCCACCATTTTTAGTTAATTTATAATAGCTTAAAGGAATCCCTTCGAGAATATCTTGAAGTTCGTTAATGTTGAAAACTAAATCTGAAGCATCATCAATTATCAATACTTCAAAACTGGTAAATGTTTGACTTTTTACTGACGATAAAGTGTTTTTCAACAATTCAAGCCTGTTAAAAACAGGAATGACTATAGATACTAACGGATTACCAACCATCTGTTTTAACAACTATTTTATGGTATTTAAACTGAATACCTATTACTTTACTCAAATCACTTTTCATATAATGACGTAAAACACGCAGTCATTATCTTATTTGAAAAATTCGTAACCACAAATTTCCGAGCCTGTTCACTCATCAATTGATAACGATCAGGATGGTTTATCAATTTTAATATCGCTTGTGCATAAGCTTCAACATCCTTCTCCCTAACCATTATCCCCGTTTCACCATCACGTATTGTATAAGGAATACCGCCAATATTAAATGCAATAACTGGTAATCCCATTGCTTGTGCTTCAGCAGTAACGACACCCTGCGTTTCAGAACTACCTTTAGAGTCAGTAATTGAACTCATTAAGTATATATGATGCTCTCCCAAAGCCCTTTTTATTTCGGTTTGACTTTTTTCTCCTACCAATTTTACATGATTCTCAAGTTTTAATATTTCAATCTTATTCTGCAAAGATTTCAAAAGAACCCCGTCCCCCACAATGGTATAGTTCACACTGACATCTCGATCCACTAATAATCTCACAGCGTGAATGGCATATTCAAAGCCTTTTATCTCAATAAGTCGACCAATTGAAATGAGTTTTACATTGTTTTGATTTGATAATTCTTTTGTTACGTTAGTTTTAAAATAATCAATATCAATCCCCATCGGAATAACACACAATTTCTCCTCTTGACATCCAAGTGCAACTACTATATTTTTCAGGTAAGTCGTATTTACTGTTATAAAGTCTGAAACATCAAACAATATCTTATAATGATTCTGTAACTGTTTAAATACCTTTTCATTTTTAAAGTGTGCATCATGTCCATGGAAGGTAATAATTAATTTGGATTTTAATAAACCACACTTTTTCATTTCTGTAATCCGTAGACCTCCCATAGCAAATTGCACATGAAAAACATCTATGTGTCGCAATTCTCCATAAAACTTAAGTAGAAATGGCCAATTTAAAATGCGATGCTTCAATGGTATTCTGGCGGGATTAATCCAATATCCAAAATACCTAATTATCAGGATTAATGCAACTACTAATCGTTTCCATATCGATTTTGGAATCCCATAATCAATAACAATCGTATCCTTTAATAAATCGTATTTCTCAATGAGATCCCGTTGCGACGACTTTTCTATATTTCCTAGCTTGTTTGTTAAAACAAAAACAGAATAGCCTTGCTTTTTGGCACCTATAATCTGATTGGTCACAAAAGTTTCAGAAACCGATGGAAATATAGGAACAACAAAGCAAATGGTTTTCATTAGGTGGATATGATTTTTTACTATTCTATAATTATGAGCTTTAGTTTCTTTTTAACAGACCCCAAATGGGTTGTAGAAGTTTATACATCTTGGTACCGTTGTACAAGCCAAACCTATTAATAAACCACCAATAATAGACTTTATTACTTAAAAAACTAGGTGCTATTAGACGATCAAAATTTCGGGCAGCACGTTTTGCTAATTGGGGATGCATCTTTTTGACTAATTTATATTGCATATAATATAAACGTTTAGGATAGCTCAATAAACTTATCTCATTACCTGTTAGCAACAATGCTTCTATTTGCTGGAAACTTTTATAAGAAGCGTCTATTTTTTCTGGACTGTTTAATTTACTTAAACTATCATTTGATGTTACTCTGTAATAGGCTAGAACCTCATTACAGCAAACTACCTGTTTAGCCCAAAACAGTACCCTTGAAAAATACTCACCATCATCATTTGGGCATTTGGCTGGATTCCAATATCCTGCTTTTACTATCAATTCTTTTTTAACCAACCATGCCAATGTAGGTATAAACCAATTGTCCATACCATAACTCATCATTAATTCCTTGCCGGTTCTTTTTAATGAATGGTCTAAATGCAAAAATCTAAATTTCTTTTGAGCATCGTTAATGTTATGATTAAAGTTTACCCATGGTGTGTAGCAAAGGTCTGCTTTATGGATTCCCATCAGTGTGAGCTGTTTTTCTATTTTTGAGGGCAACAAAATATCATCAGCATCTAAAAATTGAATATAGTCTCCAATAGCTTTTTCCAATCCATAATTTCGAGCGTTGGAGGCACCTCCATTGTTTATACAAAAACACTTCACCCCTAGGGTTTCAAATTGAGGAAACAAGTCTCTCGTATCATCTGTTGAACCATCATCAATCACGATAATTTCTATGGGCCTATAAATTTGATTTAAAGCGCTAGCTACTGCTTCCTTTAAATAGGATTTAGAATTATAGCTTGGAATGATAATGCTTACTAGGGGCTGACTCATAATTACTGTTTAAAACATCCTAAAAAGTTGGATTTATTGTGAAGAAACTAAAATACTGACTACGACAACATAAAATTTTACTGACAACTTCTACAATATACTAACTAAACTCAATTAAAATATTCCGATTTACCACGACATTTAAACCAGTTAAATAAGCCTTGCACCTATAACGTGCGAATTTTGTGGATTTCATGAGAAATACCACAACTTTAATACATACAAATTGCTTTTTTATTATGTACTTTTTTAAAAAATCAAAAATCACATTAACTAAACGTTTGTCGTTACTCTTGATGGCTTCAATTAAAATTAAAATGATATTTTCATAACAAGATTGTATTATATCTTGATCATTTATTTCAACACCACGTTTAAAATTAGCTAAATGCACAAAGAAATGAGCATATTTAAAATTAAAATCATAAACCTTATCTAAGCCTGTCTTAGTTGCTAGATGTTGCCTATATAGAAACAAAGGTTCATTAACTATTTTATAGTCATTATCAGAAATCCTAAAAAAAACTCTTGAAAAAAATTCTGCTTCCTGACTACGAATTAGCTTACATGAGAAAAGGGGCTTTTTTAATAAAAATGATTTTCTAAATAATACAGAAGGAGTAAATATTTTTGCATTCTTTAAAATGTAATCCTTAAATAAACTCGTATTTACATTGATATCAATATCTTTTATAATAGATAAATTATTCCTTACGTACCAACCAGAACAGATAACTAGTTCTAGCTTTTCTGTAAAAGCAATCATTTTTGAATTCAAAAACTCTGGTTGCATCAAATCATCACTATCAAACCAATTCACATACTCCCCCATACTCAACTCAAACCCATAATTCCGCGCCCCATTCCCACCAGGCAAATGCGTATCTGGCCGTTTGTGATATTGAAACCGATCATCTTTAGAAATATATGTGCTGAGCAGTTCTTCAGTCTCATCCGTACTCCCATCATCCACCACAATACACTCCCAATTGGTATATGTTTGCGCCAACACACTATCCAACGTTTCGCCTATTAAATGCGCACGGTTATAGGTAGGAATGATAATGGAAACTAACGGTTGCTCAGGCATCAGTAGAATTTAAGCTACTAATATACAAAGTCGTAAGAAATACAACCAATATAAATAAAGAAAGGATAAAAGAAGGGTGCTAGGCGTATTAAAAAAGTAAGAAGAGAAGGCTTTATATCTGTATAACAGCAATCAAAAGGGAGGTAAACAAAAAGAGTCGACAAGATACAACGACAAGCATTGAGGATAATTAGGCCAACTAAGTAGGTAATTGATGGGCACTATCACCGTTTTTCAATACCATTGACCATATTAAAAACATCGTCGAAGGGTAGAGCCATATACTCACAAAACTCACGTATTGTAACAGCCTGATGTTTCTTTTTATTATAAACATCCTTCATGGTACGAAGTAGGGTTTGTGCATGGGTTTGGGACTTACCTAAAATAATAGCAGCCTCTTTAGGGTATATGCATATTTGTTTCATGGATTAATAATAATTTAAACATACGGTGCTGTCGTTGGATTGTTAATTCTTTCATGATCTCTGGTTTTAAAATTTGATTCTTACAAATCTAACTGATTATCAAACTGTAATAATTATAAAATACGAAACATTATTAAAGGTTTTCGACACTAAATTCCTTATTTCCTACAATGCCACTCAGATTCCATAGCGATATAAGGTCAAAATAAAGCGATGTCATAATAAAGGCAGGGATTATCTTGCAAGGTGCTAGCCTGCGAGGTATCCGTTGTAGAACTGAGAAAAAAAGTAGTTTCATGATTTTGAGGGTTTTAGAGAATAAAATCAATTAATGACCTCAAGTTAAAAGGAAAATAATGAGCTCATCTTAAAATACTCAAATATTCGACGAAACGATTTTGTTTGTAAGATTTTTATTATAATTCCCTACACTTATCCCGTTTATCGTACATAAATTTACGACCAAGGTAAAACCGTGTTAAACAATTTAATCTCAAAATCTAAAGAGTCCGTATCCCGGCAACACACCAATTCAAAATGAGATTTTTAAAACAACGTTCCTTTCTGTATAAAAAATGAGATTATCCAGGCTTAAGAACTAAATCATTAGGACCTGAAGTGCCATAGGCTTTTTTAAAAAAGACTGAAAGTCTGTTGCATTCGTGAAATTTATAGTCTATAATTTCCGTCAATAAATCAGGGAATTTGTAAATCCGTAAAAATTCGCGATCCCTATAACTATGCCGATGTGTCAAAAATTTGAAGATGTAATGCGAGATGCAATAAAGCACATCGATTTAACTCTATTTGTGGCCAATAAAACACTAAACTATTTTTAATGAAGGGATGAGCCAATGTATGAGCAAAAGGTGTAGGACAGTAACACAACCTCGGCGTTCGCTTTCATGTCACACAGAGCCTTACCGAAATGCAACATAAATTTTATGAAGGTATCTAGGGAAAAGAGTCGAAGTGGGGACTGTCTCTTAACGTGTATAAGTTCAAAAATTAGCTTGTGTTAGTTTTTTTATTAAATTCTAACCCTTTCTTGGTAAAGTGCCAAACATTCAATTTCATCTTCAATTTCAACTTCAATTTCAACTTCAACTTCCCGCCTTCGCAAAGGCTTCTGACGGGCAGGCGATCTCAACCAACAACTGTGCACTAATCCCTCATACCTCATACCTCCTACCTCACATCCCTCATCCCTAATCCCTAATCCCCAATGCCACCACCTACTTACTCCGTACTTACTCCGTACTAACCCCGTACCAACCCCGTAGGTAACTTTCACAAAAACAGAAAACACCAAAACCATCAAAAAACACCAAAACCATCAAAAAACACCAAAACAACCATACTAGAGCATAAATCCTAAAACACCCCATCAGCCTTCAAAGCTCTATAAAACAGAATCTTAAGCAACTTTACGCAATAACACCCCAAAACAACCAAAACCAAAACAGCATTTTAAAATCAGCCATAATTTAGCCTTATGATTGAGACAACAGCTGTGACATCTGAAGATTTTAAGCAGGAGCTCATGCTTAAGTGCACCTTTTCGAAACAGCGGTTTATCAATTAAAAGGAATGTTTAATCCGTATGCTTTACAAAACAAAGAAGCATACACTAATCTAAAAATTATGGCCAAGTATAAAAGCCTATTTAAAGTAAGAGGCTCCATCGACGATGTGAGTTTTTACAAGACAGAAGATGGATACGGTATCAGATCCAAATCAAGCTTAGACAAAGCACGACTTAAATCTGATCCAGCCTTCGAAAGAACTCGCGAAAACAATAGCGAATTCGGATCTAGCGCCACCAGTGGTAAAATACTGCGCCGCGCAATTATAGACCTGGTGTCCAATGCCAAAGACAATAAACTGGCCTCCCGTGTAACACAGGTCATGACGCAAGTTAAAAACTTTGACCTGACCTCACCAAGAGGCCAACGTAATGTTGCCACAGGCATCATAACACCAGACGGTAAAATACCGCTCAGAGGGTTCAATTTTAACAGAAAAGCAACCCTTTCAGAAGTATTATTATCCGATTATAGTTTGGATACAGCCACAGGAGAAGTTGTAATAAATAACTTTATTCCAAGTCAAAGAGTAGCCGTGCCAGCAGGTGCAACGCATGTAGAGTTAACGGCTGGCTTTGTAAATCTAGATTTTACTACTCATGAAACAGACATCCAAATAAGTAATGTCGTGAATCTAGCAATTAATGGCACAGCCACGCCCGTAATGTTGACTCCGGTTGCACCTGCAACAGGGACAGGACAAAGCTTTTACTTACTAAAAGTAGCATTCTTTCAGGAAATCAACAACCTGCAATATCCGCTTAAAAACGGAGCGTTTAATGCCTTGCAAATCTTGGAGGTACTGTAACGGTTGAACTGTGTAAATGTAAAACGGACGCTTATGGCGTCCGTTTTTTGTTTTGTTAAACCTATTTAATTTCTATTAGTAAAATCCGATCGGATAAAGCGCCATAGCCTACAGATAATGGTATATTAGGTATTATAAAATATGGATATCGACTGGCTTTTGTAGCATACTCCTTAAGTAAATCTGCTATACCAGTTATACTCCCATCCACCACAATACATTCCCAATTGACATAAGTTTGTGCCAACACAGAATCCAACGTTTCGCCAATTAAATGCGCACGGTTATAAGTAGGAATGATTATGGAAACGAGTGGTTGTTTTTGCATGGTTATTAATTACTCGACTCATATACAAGGAAGATTTTAAAATCAATTAACTTTAATTGCCTCTGCTAAAACTTCTTGAAGAACTTGAATATGTCTTTGCATACTAAAATTTTCTAAAATGTGATGTTTCCCATCATTCCCCATTTCCTGGGCATAAGCAACATCATCCAAAACTTGAATCATATTGTTTGCCATAGCAGTAACATCATGTTCATCGCATAATAAACCTGTTTTACCGTGTACAATAACATCTGGAATACCCGCGTGATTAGTTGATATTATAGGTAATCCCGCAACGCTCGCTTCCATTATGGCTACTGGCGTGCCTTCCATATCACCATTCTCTGCAGTAATCGAATGTTGAACAAAAGCTAATGATTCCGATAATAGCATTTTATATTCGTCTGGACTAATAACGCCTAAAAACTGAACTCTATATTCTAATCCATATTGCTTAACTAAATTTTTGCACATATTATGTAGCACACCATCGCCAGCCAAAAGTAAACGGGCATTAGGGTGTTCACTCACTACTTCTTTAAACGCCATAATAGTGTAGTAAGGTGCTTTCTTATCGGTAAAACGGCCAATGCCAATAAATTGTTTTTTCCCGAAACTAGGTTTAACAGTTTCAAAAATTGGATCAGCTGCACATGGAGTATGAGCAATGTCGTCTTTATTAAAACCTAATTCTATAAGTTTTTGTTGCATCGTTGTAGAAACAACAACAACTTTAGATGCTAACTTAATAACATCTTGGTAATTATTACATTTTTTTATTGTTTCATAAACACTTGCGTCAAAACCATGAAAATGAACTACCACAGGTAAACCACTGGTTTTTAATATTGATAAAAGATTATGAGCATGTGTGCCGTACTCAACCAACACCACATTAACAGCATGGGCTTTTAAAGAAGATAATACCGACTGCTCATTAATATAACCATGAGGATGTTTGTTAATTTTACGAATAATTCGATATCTCCATTCTGTTGCTTTTGAAACCAATCTATCTTGACCTTCTAATTTAATTCGTCCTTTAGATCCATAATAATAAAACACCTGACCTTTTAGGTAGTTTTTATGCGCCTGAATAAAGGTTTCTGAATATGGATTTTGACTTGGTGAAAATATAGCGATGTTCATAAATTATTTTCTTACAATTCCGTATAATCCCGTAATCATTTGACCTTCTTTAAATTGAACCGCTTCTGGTTTATCTAATTTTATTAAATGTTTAATTATTGGCTTAAGAAATTTAGCCAATAAGTTTCGTTTTCCTGAAGTCATCGGACTACGTTTAACCCACAATCCAAGCATTTGAGCCATTGATGCATGCCATCCACCTGTGGCTTTAATAATAATATCTTCAAATCCACTATTTTTTAGGTGGCGCTCCAATGAAAATGGCGTATAACGATATTCATCATGGGGCACTTCATGCAAATTCCATAAAAAGGGAACTGTAAAAAAGAAAATACCCCCTGGCTTTAATACGCGATACACTTCTTTTAAAACAATCTCAGGATCTGGACAATGCTCTAGAACCTCAGTACCAAAGGCACATTCAAAACTCGCATCTTCAAAAGGCATCGTGATTCCATCCCATGTGAAATCGGGTCTAATACTTTTATCGTACACAATTGCGGTTTCAATATCCAAACCTGTATAAGTGGACACATCTGCATTTGCCAATATATAATTTTTATAAGGCATTTTCCCACAACCAATATCTAATAAATGGCCATTTAAATTTGGCAACGTTTTGGATAGCGCAGAAATTATTGCTTGACGAATATAATATATGTCAAGATTATTAAAATTCAACTTTATGTCGATAAAATCTTTCATTTTACAACTTAATTCCAATCCTGCCTGTGTAGTCAATTCTATTTAATAATAATTTAATATCATTATTAAAAAGATATTCATCTACAGCTTTTTTACATCCTTGCCAATGCCCGTAATCATCTATAATTATCACACCTCCGCGGACTAACTTAGGAAAGAGATGAACCATTTCATGCATGGTAGACTCATACCAATCTGTATCCAACCGTAAGATTGCTATTTTTTCTGGAATAGTCTGAGGGATAGTTTCTTCGACTTTTCCTTGAATAAAACTTATTTTATTTTTCGGATAATCAATACTATATATATTATGCTCAACTTCATCTAAAGTAGAATAGCATTCTATACGTTTCCAAGAATCTCCTTTATCTAAATAAGCCTTTTGAGCAGACTCATTTTTATAAGACTTATCTTCTAGAGTAGGCTCACTCATACCCTCGAAAGTGTCATATAAAAATATATCCCTAGTTTTTTCTTTCAAGGCTAATAAGGTGGCCATAATACTGCCTCCTTTCCAAACACCACACTCTACAACACTACCTTCTATGTTATTTTCTTCAATATAATTAATAGCTCTGATTAAGCTAACAATACGCTCTGGAGATGTCATGGTATAGGCTTTTACCTTTTCAATGATCTCCAGTTCTTCTAAAGTAAAATCTGTATAATTCTTATTACTTTCTACTTTATATTCTGAAAAATATTTTTTGAAAATCTGGTTCTTTATTCTTTTCTTAATCTTTTTCAATCTCATCTTTTTTAAATGTATCCCATTCTACGTCTTCTATATACTTACAGGTGTTTTTTTGCCAGTGATATTCGGATCTAATAGTTTTCATCATTTGTATTTTAAAATGACAAACCGAGTCCAGAAAATCAAATTTCTCTTTTGATCTGGAATTAGATAAGTGTACTACCAATGAATAATTACCCATATAAAGTTTCGGATTCGGATAAATACATTGAAATTGATAATTCCCTTTTTCTCTAGTCTTGTCCTTGTCCGCGTCAAATATCCATGAATGTGTTATTGGCACACTAAACTCATCGATAATTTGAAAGGAAAGTGCCAAATGTTCCATCACGTACGGCAAACCAATCGAGAATATAAATTTAATAGGTTTTCCAAATTCATGTATATTGTTTGGTAAACTTGTTTTTATTTCAGCTCCTATAATTTTGGGTTTATTAATTTCGCCTTCGTACTTATATTTTAATTGCTTGTTTTCACCCTTAAGATACTCCTTTATCCCTTCGTCAGTCTCGCCTTCAAAATCAACTTTACCATTTTTAAGCACAATAACTCTATTAGTCAAAACAGATACAGCATTCATATCATGACTTACAAACAACACCGTTCGCCCATCCCCTCTGCTAATATCCTGCATCTTCCCAATCGCCTTCTTCTGAAACTCCGCATCCCCAACAGCAAGCACCTCATCAATGACCAAAATATCAGGCTCTAAGTGCGCCGCCACAGCAAATGCCAAACGCACCCGCATCCCTGAACTATAGCGTTTCACGGGAGTATCCACATAGCGTTCGCAGCCACTAAATTCAATGATCTCATGTTCTTTTGCTCTAATTTCGGCTTTGCTCATGCCTAAAATGGCGCCATTCAAATAGATATTCTCACGGCCGGTCAATTCAGGATGAAACCCTGTACCTACCTCCAATAAAGAAGCGATGCGGCCTCTGGTCTTGATCTCACCCGTAGTCGGTCCTGTAACACGCGATAATATTTTAAGCAAGGTTGATTTTCCGGCACCGTTTTTACCAATGATCCCTAAAACCTCCCCTTTTTTAACCTCAAAATTGATATCCCTTAATGCCCAAACATAGTCGCTATCCGCTTTTGTACTCCGATCATTCACAGAGCCCACTTTCAAAAACGGATCTTCTTTACCACGCACCCTAGCCCACCATCGGTTCAAATCATGACTGATAGTGCCTGTGCCTACTAGTCCGAGGCGGTATTGTTTGCTGATATTTTCGGCTTTTAAGATGATCATTTTCGGTTATCTGTTGTCTGTTATCTGTTATCTGTTGTCTGTTGTCGGTTATCTGTTGTCGGTTATCTGTTGTCGGGTGTCGGTTATCGGGTGTTCGGTTATCTGTTGTCGGTTATCTGTTGTCAGATGAATTCACAACTCAAAACTCAACTGAGAACTCACAACAGACAACGCAGAACTGAAAACTCACAACAGACAACAGTTATTTCCACTC